>DATARE010000224.1:0-13931 GCA_036264295.1 Micropepsaceae bacterium
GACGCCGGATCGTCCGCGCTTCGAGGCGGTGCGGTTGGTGGGGCCGAGCACGCCCGCCACGAAGCGCGGACGATCCGGCGTCGACATCTCATCGCAGACTTCGCGGGCAATCCGCGCCGCGGTTTCGTTCAGTTCCGTAACCAGCGATTCCAGCCCATAATCGGCCTGGCTGATGATCGTGGAATTGAAGCTGTTGCTTTCGATGATATCGGCGCCGGCGGCGAGATAACCCCGCCCGATCTCGCGGATGATGTCGGGCTGCGTCAGCACCAGAAGATCGTTGTTGCCCTTCAGATCGCGGGGCGAATCGACAAAGCGACGCCCGCGGAAATCCTTTTCCGTCAGGCGGTAATTCTGGATCATCACGCCCCAGGCGCCGTCGAGCACCAGAATGCGCTCGCGCGCGGTCTTCATCAGCCATTCGAGGCGTTTCTTGCGCGCGCTGTTCATGCCGCGACCGGATTTTGCGCGGCGGGTTTGATGCCGAGAATATTGCAGACCGCAAAAGTCAGCTCTGCCTGGTTCAGCGTGTAGAAATGGAACTGCTCGAACCCTTCGGCCTTCAGCTCGCGCACCTGCTCCACGAGCACGGCGGACGCTACCAATTTTCGGCTCTCCAAATCATTGTCCAGCCCGTCATAAAGCGCACTCAACCAATCGGGCACGGTCGCACCGCAACGGGCGGACATGCGCGACACGCCTTTGAAATTGGTCGTCGGCATCAGGCCGGGTACGATGGGCACGTCTATCCCGGCTTTCTGGACACGCTCCCGAAAGCGGGGAAAGACCTCGGTCTCAAAGGCGAATTGGGTGATGATGCGGTCGGCGCCGGCATCGACCTTTGCCTTCAGCACATCGATATCGCATTGCAGCGAAGGCGAATCGGGATGTTTCTCGGGATAGCCGGAGACGCTGATCTCGAAGGGCGCAATGGCGCGAATGGCCGCCACCAACTCGGCCGTCGATTGGTATCCTTCCGTGTGCGGAGCATAGCTTTGTCCCGGCTCGGGCATATCGCCCCGCAGCACCACGATGTGGCGCACGCCCGCGTCCCAATAGCTGCGGACGACGCTATTCACTGCCTCCTTCGGCGCCCCGACGCACGTCAAATGCGCGGCCGGCTTCAACGCGGTTTCCTCGACAATGCGCTTTACCGTGGCATGGGTGCGGTCGCGCGTGGAGCCGCCCGCGCCATAGGTCACGGACACGAAATGCGGACGCAACGGCGCCAGCCGCCGGATTGCATTCCACAGCTGCGTTTCCATCTCCGCCGATTTCGGGGGAAAAAATTCGAACGACACGGCGCTCCGGTCTGTCGGAATTGCCAGACGTTTCAGGCTCATGCCATGGCCTCGGCTTTCTGGCGCCGCGCCTCTACAGCCGGCGTTTCGGCAATCCACACCATTACGGTCAACATTTCTGCGCCCGAACGCGGCGCCAGCGATTCCGCGGCAACCGGCTTCAGTCCGGCGGCCTTGAACCAGCCCTGCACCTCGGCGTCGGAAAAGCCCAGCCGGCGATGCGCATGTTCGCTGCGCAGGAATTCGAGCTGATGCGGCGCGAAATCGACAATCAGGACACGGCCTCCCGGCGCCAAAACGCGGACCGCTTCGCGCAGCGCCGCCTGAGGATCGTCTAGGAAGTGCAGCACCTGATGAAACAGCACGGCATCGAAGCCGCCTTTCGTATCGCCATCCGCGAAGGGCAACCGATACACATCGCCACGGCGTACCTGGCAATTGAACGCGCCGGCCTGGCCCAATTTGTCGCGCGCTATGGCAAGCATATCGGGGCTCACATCGATGCCAATGCCGCGCTTGATATAAGGCGAAAGCAATTCGAGCATCCGTCCGGTGCCGGTGCCCGCGTCCAAAACGGAGCCCAAAGAATCGCGTCCGAGCAGCCGCACAATGGCCCGCTCCACATCGTCTTCGGGCACGTGCAGCGAGCGTATGCGCTCCCATTGCGGCGCGTTGGCCCGGAAATAGGCGGCGGCTTCCTCAGCGCGCGCGGCGCGCACCTGGGTCAGCCGCCTCTTGTCATCGAGCAGCACCGGATCGTGCTCCGCATCGGCAAGCGCGGAAATCGCACGCGCCAGTTCCGCAGCCTTGCCCTGATCGACGGCGCGGTAGAACACCCAGGCTCCTTCCTTGAAGCGTTCAAGAAGGCCTGCCTCACACAATAGCTTCAGATGCCGGCTTACCCGCGGCTGACTTTGCCCGAGGATCTGGATGATCTCGCTGACGGTCAGATCGGTCTTGGACAGGAGCAGCAACAGGCGCAGCCGCGTTGCGTCGCCGGCTGCCCGCAACATGCCCAAAAGTTTCTCCACGCCGGGTGCCTCCTCCGTTGACCTCTTGATATAAACATATCTTTATATCATTATGCAAGCAGATTTCAGTGGAGACTATTTCTGGTCAATCTTCCGGCAAGCCCTGTATGCTACATATGGTTACTAATATGGGACTGACGATTTTGACGATTGCCGCGTTTTTTGCAGGTGCGTAAAAGGACCTTTGGACAGGCAGATTTCGAGAAAATGAGTATCTACAAAGGGTTTATGGCGGCGTTGCTGGGCTGCGTGGTGCTTTCGGGTTGCGCCACGATGCCGGCCAATGGGCCGCAGGATATCAACGACCCGTTCGAATCGTTCAATCGGGCCAGTTTCGATGTGACGATGAAGGTCGATAAGGCGGTCTATCGGCCGATCGCGGACGGCTATCGCCGGATTTTCCCCAACCCGGTGCGGCTTGTGTTCCGCAATTTCCTCAACAATCTGGATTCCCCGATCATCTTCACCAATGATGTGCTGCAAGGTTCGCTCGACCGCGCCGGAGTTACGCTGCTGCGGGCTGGGGTGAACACGACCATCGGCCTCGGCGGACTTGTCGATGTCGCGCGGCGCTGGGGTTATATCCGGCATTCGGAGGATTTCGGGCAAACACTCGGCGTCTATGGCGTCGGCGAAGGCCCCTATATCTTCGTGCCGCTGGTGGGACCGGGCAATCCGCGTGACATTGTTGGCTGGGGCGTCGATTTTGCATTCGATCCGCTGACCTATGCGCAATGGCGCGAAAAGTTCTGGTATCAGGCCGGGCGTTCGGCGGTCGATTTCGTGGATTTGCGCGCTCGCAATATCGAGACGCTTGACGATGTCGAGCGGTCGTCCTTGGATTTCTATGCTTCGGTGCGCAGCCTTTACCGTCAAACCCGCAACAACGAAATCCGCAACGGCGCCACCGAAGTTCAGGATTTGCCGGATTTTTAATGTCCGGCTGGGAAATGGCCGCCTGGAACGAAGCCGATCTCCACACGTTTGCCACAGACCTTTTGAACGATTGGGGCATATTGACCGGTTTGGGAGAGAAACATGACTAGGCGTATGCTGACGTTATCGCGTTGGGTGCAGGCCTTTTCTGCGCTGGCCTTGCTTGCAATCGGCTTTCTTGCCGCGCCCGCGGCCTATGCCGCTGCCGCCAATCCGGCCGAGGCATTCGTGCAGCAGAACATCGACAAGGGCTATTCCATCCTGAACAACGCGTCCTTGTCCAACGAGCAGCGCCGCACGCAGTTTCGCAATTTCATGCTGAGTTTGACCGATGTGAAGCGCATCGGGATGTTCACGCTGGGCCAATATGCCAATGGCGCGTCGAAAGGTGATGTCGATTCGTTCATCAACGCATTCACCGATTACGCGGTGGCCGTTTATGAATCACGCCTGAGCAAATACAAAGGCCAGACACTGAAGGTCACCGGCTCGGATCAGCGCTCCGCGGACGACGTCGTGGTCAATGCCGATGTGGTCAATCCCTCCGCACCGCCAAACTCGCCGGTCATCAAGGCCGCCTTCCGCGTGCGCAAGACGGCCGATGGCAAACCCATCGTCACGGATATGCAAGTGGAAGGCATTTGGCTGGCGCTGTCACAGCGCTCCGACTTCACCGGTTTCCTGCAGCAGCATGGCGGCAATATTCCGGCGCTGACCGACAATCTGAAGATGCAGATCCAGCAGTTGAACGCCAATGGCGGCAACACGGTCGAAAAGAAAGCGTAAGCTCAAACCAAAGCCGATGCGAAAATGGCCGGGTTTACACCGGCCATTTTCATTTGGGCGCCGCATTAGGCCCGGGTAAAGCGCTTATATTTGATCCGGTGCGGCGTATCGGCGTCGATGCCGACGCGCTTCTTCCGGTCGGCTTCGTAATCCTGGTAATTGCCTTCGAACCATTCCACATGGGATTCGCCTTCGAAGGCGAGGATATGCGTCGCGATGCGATCCAGGAACCAGCGATCATGGCTGATGATCATGGCGCAGCCGGCGAAATCCTCCAGCGCGTTTTCCAGCGCGCGCAGGGTTTCCACGTCCAGATCATTGGTGGGTTCGTCCAGCAGCAACAGATTGGCGCCGGACTTCAGCATCTTGGCCAGATGCACGCGATTGCGTTCGCCGCCGGAGAGCTGACCCACCTTCTTCTGCTGATCGCCGCCTTTGAAATTGAACGCGCCGACATAAGCGCGGCTCGGCATGGTGCGCTTGCCCAACTCAAGCACATCGAGCCCGCCGGAGATTTCCTCCCACACGGTTGCGTTCGGCTTCAAAGAATCGCGCGATTGATCGACGTAGCCCATCACCACCGTATCGCCGACGCGCAGCACACCGGTGTCGGCCGTGTCTTGGCCGGTCAAAAGCCGGAATAAGGTCGTCTTGCCGGCGCCGTTCGGCCCGATCACGCCGACAATGCCGCCGGGCGGAAGCTTGAAATTCAAATGCTCGAACAGCAGCCGGTCGCCATAGGCTTTGCCGACATCTTCGGCATCCACCACCACCGAACCGAGGCGCGGCCCCGCGGGGATCACGATCTGCGCCGTACCGCCGCGATTGTCCTGCGCTTTCGCAAGCAATTCATCATAGGCCTGGATACGTGCCTTGGATTTGGCTTGCCGCGCGCGCGGGCTGCTCTTGATCCAGGCCGACTCCCTTTGCAACGCGCGCTGGCGCGATTCTTCCTGCTCGCTTTCCTGCGCCAGGCGCTTTTCCTGCATCTCCAGCCAGCTCGAATAATTGCCTTCGTGTGGAATGCCGCGCCCACGGTCGAGTTCGAGAATCCATCCCGTCACATCGTCGAGGAAATAGCGATCATGGGTGACGAGCACGACCGTACCCGCATAATCGGACAGATGCCGTTCCAGCCACGACACGGACTCCGCATCCAGGTGGTTGGTGGGTTCGTCGAGCAGCAGCATGTCGGGCGCTTCCAGCAGCAGCTTGCACAAGGCAACCCGGCGCTTCTCGCCGCCGGAGAGGTTGCCCACGTCGGCTTCGGGATCGGGACAGCGCAGCGCATCCATGGCCTGTTCGACCTGCGCGTCCAAATCCCAGAGATTCTGCGCATCGATTTTGTCTTGCAACGCCGCCATCTCATCGGCGGTTTCGTCGGTGTAATTGGCGGCGATCTCATTATAGCGATCGAGCAGCGCCTTCTTCTCGGCCACGCCCTCCATGACATTGCCGAGCACGTTCAATTGCGGATCGAGCTCGGGCTCTTGCGGCAAATAGCCGACACGCACGCCCTCGGCCGCCCAGGCTTCGCCGTTGAACTCCTTGTCCACGCCCGCCATCATGCGCAGCAATGTCGATTTGCCGGCGCCGTTTACGCCAACGATGCCGATCTTCGCGCCGGGCAAAAACGAGAGCCAAATATCCTTCAAGATCTGGCGCCCGCCGGGAAAGGTCTTGGACAGACCCTTCATCACATAGACATATTGGTAAGAAGCCACGCTGCTCATCCTTGCGTTGTCTCGTCGTTTGCGACGGAAGAGAATTTGTCGGGTTTTTCGAGGTTTAGCGCGTCCCGTACGCCCGAAGCAATCCGCTCTTTTTCATCCGCCGAGTGCACCCGTTGGAAACCCGCCGCAACGCCTGCGCTGGGCGCGCCAGCGCAAGCCTTCTGATCTGGATCAAAGCGGGAATGATGTGGCCATGTCATGGAATTGACGATGGATGGAACAGCGACAATGCCCGCGAGCCTCGCCGCCGATCCACGCCGTCGCGCC
Organism: Micropepsaceae bacterium; assembly: GCA_036264295.1. Taxonomy (GTDB): domain Bacteria; phylum Pseudomonadota; class Alphaproteobacteria; order Micropepsales; family Micropepsaceae; genus CAIYRG01. The sequence goes on from DATARE010000224.1 coordinate 6,055, forward strand.
ACCGTGTTCCATACGCGCAATCTCTCGAAAGTCTACCGCACCGGAGCCGGCGACGTGCACGCGCTTCTGGGCATCGACCTGGACGTGTTCGCCGCAGAGTTTCTGGTTCTTTTGGGCCCCTCGGGGTCGGGAAAATCGACCCTGTTGAATATTTTGGGCGGGCTCGACCGGGCCAGCGGAGGCGAAGTCTTGTTCCGCGACGCCGATCTGACACGCATGAGCGATCACGCGCTCACGCTCTATCGCCGCCACCATATCGGCTTTGTTTTCCAATTCTACAACCTCATCCCCAGCCTGACGGCGCGCGAAAATGTGGGTCTGGTCACCGAGATCGCGAAAAATCCGATGACGCCCGAAGAGGCCCTTACGCTTGTCGGGCTGGAGCAGCGTTTCGATCATTTTCCGGCCCAGCTGTCTGGCGGTGAACAGCAGCGTGTGGCCATCGCCCGCGCCATCGCCAAGCGGCCGGAGGTTTTGCTTTGCGACGAGCCGACGGGCGCGCTGGACTGCGCCACCGGCGTTACCGTGCTCGAAGCCATTGCCCGCATCAATGAGCAGCTCGGCACCACGGCCGTCATCATCACCCACAATGCCGCAATCGCCAGCATCGCCGACCGCGTGGTGTCCTTTGCGAATGGGCAGATCGCGAAAATAACTGCCAACCCGGCGCGGGCGCCCGTGCGCGGCCTTTCCTGGTGAGGCGATGAATCCGCTCAACAAAAAATTGTTGCGCGATCTTTGGCGCATGTGGACGCAAGCGCTCGCCATCGCGCTCGTCATGGCCTGCGGCATCGCGATCATGGAGATGAGCTTTGGCGCGATGCGCTCGCTCTCCGAAACGCGCGACGCCTATTACGCGCGCTATCGCTTTGGCAATGTGTTTGCGATTTAACGCGCGCGCCCGTTTTCGTCGGGGGCAGAATCGCGGCCATTCCGGGCGTCGGCGCGGTGGACATGCGTATCGTACAAAATGTGACGCTCGATATCCCTGGTTTGGAGCAGCCCGCCATCGGAAGGCTCGTCTCTTTGCCGCAGCCCGGCTTGGGTCATACCAATGTCATTGTTCTGCGTACCGGACGGCTTCCGCGCGCCGCCAGCGACGAAGTGGTGATGAGCGAGAACCTGGCCCTGGCTCATCATTATCAGCCCGGCAACACGCTCCAGGCGACGATCAATGGGCGAAAGCGCACGCTGTCCATCGTCGGCATCGCGCTTTCACCAGAGTTCATTTACGTGCTTGGTCCCGGCCAATTGGTTCCCGACGACCGGACATTTGGCATTCTCTGGCTCAATCGCGAGACGCTGGAGGCCGCCTACGATCTCAAAGGGGCGTTCAACAATGTGAGTGTCGCCACGATGCCAAACGCCTCGGAGGCTGAGGTGATTTCCCGGATCGATTCCGTTCTCGATCGTTACGGCGGCACAGGCGCCTATGGGCGGGCCGATCAGCAGAGCCATGCTTTCATTCAGCAGGAATTGGATCAGCTGCGGACCATTGCCACCATACTGCCGCCGATTTTTCTGGGAGTCGCAGCCTTTCTGATCAACATGATCATGTCGCGTCTTATCGAGCTCGAGCATGAACAGATCGGGCTTTTGAAAGCCTTCGGTTATTCCAATGGCGCTGTCGGCTGGCAGTATTTGAAATTCACTCTTGCGATCGCTGTGCTTGGAATCGCCGTCGGGTCGGTCGCGGGGTATATTCTTGGTATGCGCATGACGCGCCTCTATGCGGAATATTATCGCTTTCCCTTTCTTTATTTCCGCACCGATATCGCGATCTATCTCCTGTCCATCGCGGTGGCGCTTGCAGCCGCAATTGGCGGAACCGCCGCGGCCGTCATGCGCGCGGTCCGCCTGGCCCCGGCTGTGGCCATGGTGCCCCCGCCGCCCACCACCTATCGCCAGACTTTGATCGAGCGGCTTGGACTGGATCGTTACATCTCCGAACCCACCCACATGATCCTGCGCCATATCGAACGGTGGCCGCTGCGATCATTTTTTACCGTGCTCGGCATTGCGCTGTCCGGTGCAATTCTGATCGTTGCCTTCTCCATGTTCGATGCGATCGAGGAAATGGTCGACAGCACTTATTTCCGGATCAACCGGCAAGACGCGACCGTGACCTTCTACGAACCGCGCAGCCTGAAGTCGATTTTCGAAGTGATGCATTTTTCCGGCGTGCGGCAGGCCGAAGCAATCCGTCAGGTTCCGGTCCGGCTGCACAATGGGCACATCTCGGAGCGCGTGCTGATCTATGGCAGCATTCCGGGGGCCCATCTGAAACGGCTGCTGGATGACCGGGATCGCGAGATCACCGTCCCGCCCCAAGGAATCGTCCTGTCCGCCAAACTGGCCGAGCTTCTGAACGTGCAGCGCGGAGACAGGATTGCCATCGATATTTTGGAAGGGGCGCGCCGCAAGACCGAAGCGACCGTCGCCGACATCGTGTCCGAATATATCGGGGTTTCGGCTTACATGAATCTGGATGCCCTTAATAGGCTGACCGGAGAGGCTGCCGGGATCAGCGGCGCTCAAGTGCTGCTCGACTCCAATCAGACAAGCGCGTTTTTCGCTGCTTTGCGGCGAACACCCGCGACCGGCATCGTCACCTTGCGGGCTCCGGCCATACAGGCTTTCCGCAACACGCTCGCCCGTAGCATGCTGATCGTGATCTCCTTTTACGTCGGGTTCGGCGCAGTGATCGCCTTTGGTGTGGTCTACAATACCGCGCGCATTGCGCTGTCGGAACGGGACCGGGAATTTGCAAGCCTGCGTGTGCTTGGGTTCACGACGGGCGAGGTGGCCTATATCCTGCTCGGAGAATTGACGCTTTTCACGCTCGCGGCTTTGCCGTTCGCCGCTTTGTTTGGATATGGGCTGTCCTGGTTTATGAGCCATGCAATGGAGACCAAACTGTTCCGGATTCCCTTCATCCTCGAGCCCTCGACCTACGGAACGGCCGCGCTGATTCTGCTGGCGAGCGCGGCGGTTTCTCTGATCGCAGTGGCGCGACGCGTCACCCAACTTGATTTGCTGACCGCACTGAAGGCACCGGAGTAGACAATGCCGCTGCGCCGTATCCTTGGCTGGTTCGCCCTGATTGCCGCGGTCGCGGGTGTGGTTGTCTGGAGCTTTTGGCCTCAGCCGGTGCCGGTCGATGTCGCCGCCGTAACGCGCGGCGCTTTCCAAGTCAGCGTCCAAGACGAAGGCAGGACGCGCGTCCGCGACGCCTATGTCGTATCCGCGCCTGTCGCCGGGCGACTGCTGCGGATCGGCAATCGCGCGGGCGAAACCGTTGTGGCCGGGAAATCGATCGTCGCCCAGCTTCAGCCGAATGAACCGGCCTTCCTCGATGCACGGGCGCGGGCGCAGGCGGAAGCTTTGGTGAAAGCGGCCGAAGCGGCACGCAAATCGGCGGATGCCGCGGTAAAAGGCGCACAGGCCGATGTCGATCATGCCGAACCCGAGCTGAAGCGCGTGCAATCCCTGGCTGCCCGCGGCCTGATTGCGAAGATGGAACTGGAAGATGCGGAACGCCAGGAACGGCGCGCCGCGGCGGCGCTCACCGCCGCGCGTGAAACGTTGAACGTAAAGCAGTTCGAACTTGAAAATGCCCGCATGCTGCTTGCGGATTTTCGCGAAGGCACGCCGCGTTCCATGATTTCCATAAAGGCGCCTGTATCGGGCAAGGTGTTTCGCGTTCTGCAACAGAGCGAGGCGGCCCTTGCGGCGGGCACACCGATTCTGGAAATCGGCGATCCGCAGGACCTGGAGATCGTCGTCGAACTGCTTTCAACGGATGCGGTGAAAGTTGCCCCCGGTGCCGCAGCGACAATTACGGATTGGGGTGGGCCGAAAGACCTCGCGGCGAGCGTTCGGCTGGTCGAATCATCGGGCTTTACGAAGATCTCGGCCCTTGGCGTCGAAGAGCAGAGAGTCCGTGTGATCCTCGATGTCACCGAGCCACGCGAAACCTGGAAGCAATTGGGCGACGGGTTTCGTGTTAACGCCCGGATTGTGGTGTGGCAGACGCCCGACACGATACACATTCCCTTGTCGTCATTGTTCCGCAGCGGCGAAAAATGGCAGACATTCGCTCTGCGCAATGGAAGGGCCATGCGTGTGGACGTCATGATCGGTCAAATCAACGATCTCGATGCGCAGATTTTGCGAGGGTTGCAGGCTGGCGACCAAGTAATCTTGCATCCCAGCGACAAGATCACCGACGGTGTGCCCGTCACCATAAGACCAAACTGAATAGAGCGAATCGCACGGCCATCCGTCAGTTTGGAGCGGGCGCGGTGTAGCGTGTGATCTCGCTGCCCCGATCATAGTGGCGCACCAACATCTTGGCGCGCATGGAATTGTCGCCGCCGCAGCTCAGCGCGATTGAACCAGCCCCAGGTAGATCGAGTGACTTGAACATGATAGCGTTGGGAGGTGAAATTCCATGAAGCCATCAGATCCAATGAAGCCATGAACGCCAATCTTCGGTTTTTTATGATCCTGGCGATGACGATGCTGGGGACAATTTCGGCGCGCGCGGAAAGCTATTCCGCGGCGGGTGCGAATGCTTATGTCCGGTCGAAGGATTACCAGGGTCTTTTGCATTACGCGACGGCGTGGACGAACGCCGATCCCAATAGCGCCGATGCGTGGTCGTATCTTGGCGTCGTTTACGGCAATTATTTGAAGCAGCCGGACAAAGCGGTAGCCCCGATGCAGCGGTCGCTAAAATTGAACCCCAACCAGGCGCCGGGGTGGCATGCGCTGGGCGTCACCTATATCCAGCTCAAGAAAAACCCGGACGCGGTCGGCGCGATTTCCAAAGCGATTAAACTCAACCCGAATCAGCCGACCTACTACAACAATCTCGCCGTTGCGTACGCGGAGATGGCGCGCTGGCAGGACGCTTACAATGCGCTAAACGACGAGAAGGACCTGGCGGAAAAATTGAATTCCCCCATGGTTTGGTACAACCTCGGCAATGGGTACGCGCGGCTGGAGCAGGCCGCGCCCGCCGTCGCCGCCTACCAGCGTGCGGTGAAACTCAATCCTGGTTGGGCGCAGGCATGGACCAATCTCGGCACCATGTTGCAGTGGGGTGGTAACATCCAGGGTGCGGAGCAGGCTTATGCACGGGGTGCGCAACTCGGCGACCCGCTCGCGGCCCAGGATAACGCGCGGTTACAGCAGGCTTTGGCGCAGCAAGCCGCTGCGGCGAAATCCGGCAGCGACCGCAGCAGTATTGATCGGATCATCAACCGGCAAGCCAAAGAGAACCTGGAAATTCGCCTTCACAACGAAGGTACTCTCAACATCAACGATCATTTGCCCTGAAAAAATCGTGCGACCAGGCCGAGATGCGAAGAAGACATGGGCGTATTGACCCAACGCGGATATGATTTGGTAATTGGCTCGTCACGGTCAGACAGCGCGCCGATTAGATGACATAACGGAGTGAATTGATGTCCGCGAAAGACAAGTGGCGGCCGCAGATTATTGCGCATCTCGCTGTCTTTTCCATGCTTCCGTCTCTCATACCGGCATCCCCTGCCGCAGCCGATGACCGTGTTGCATGTCAACGGGGCGCAAGCGTAACAAGCCGTTTTGTTCGCAACACCTCCCATCTACCCGTGCGGATCTCTGTTATTGTCCCGGGCCGCCCCGGATACATGGTAACCAGTACCAGTTCTTTACCGGCCGGCACAAAATGCCCCGCAGCGGGTGCGGTGACATTCCTGGCGGAGGCTTCGAACGACGATGGACGGACCTATCACCGAGTCATGAGCCGGACGCGGGCGCAAACGGGCGACACATGGTTGGTGGAGGTTGCGCCGGATTCCTTCAATGGAAATTTCGGCTATTCCGCGCAGTTCGACATCCAGATAAAGCCCTCATTCTGACCGGCCGCATCATACGAGGCGCTGGCTTCGCTGCCGCGCTTCCGGTCAGCTTGATGATCGGCGCGTTCAAGGACGTGTATGGTGTTCTGAGAGGGTGAAATGCAAAGCCGAGACTTTTGCTACTGGCTTCAGGGCTTCTTTGAATTACGGCAAGGATCGGAGCCGCTCGACGGCGCACAGGTCACCGTGATCAAGCGGCACCTGGACTTAGTTTCTCAACACGCGACCGCCGCGTTCTTTCGAGAAACACCGGCGAGTCCCGGCCCTCACCCGGTGGCCCCTCCGCAGCCGCCGCCGTCACGCCATCCCGAGCCGAAGGAGTCTCCTATGCCAGACCCCTTGCCTCCTTATCCACAGCCCCCAGCGCCGATGTGCTAAACAAATGCTGACCGACGAATTCTGTCTCTGGCTGCAGAAGCTTCTCGACAATCGGGAGGGGCAGTCACTGACGCGGGACGAAACTGCAGCGATCCAGCGGCGCCTGTCGAGCGTTTTCCAACACGAGATCGACCCAATGTTGGGCGATGCGGCTCATCAGGCCATGCTTCGAAAAATTCATTCCGGAAATTAAATCGGCGCGCATTTTGTGATGCGAAGCGCCACTGTCGATGCTCTATCCCTCGGCGAAGAGATTCGCTGCGGAATTGCCTATTTTGTCTTATCCGCATTCACGTGATTTGGGTCGTCGAAGAAACTCGCCCGGATATTGTTGACGACGCGCCAGGAAGGCGCGGTCTTGGCGGCAACGCTACCCGCCAGCTTGATTGTGTCCCGGTCGCTAATCAGACCGCTGAGATAGACAACATGGTCGGATGTGGTGACCACCTGCACCGAGGTCCGCCGGGGATCGATCCCCGCCTGAACCAAGGCCTGGGAGATATTCTGCTGCACAGCTCGGTCGGCCGGCAGGCCCGACTGTTCCGCTGCCTGAACGTCCGCTAGGGACAGCAACAGACAGAGGCTCGCAAAGGCTATTTTGGAGGCAACGCGCATTTCACGATCATAGCGAGCGCGACCGGCTCGGGCAATCGGCGCGCGCCGATCCCGGCTGCGTCCACATCGACGTTGCGGTTTGAAAGCTATCCATGTCTTCTCTCAGCCGCGCGAACGGCTATGATACCCGCCTTCTTTGGCCGTGTTGGTCTTTCATCATCAGGCTGGTACGGGGTTGGCATGACGCGGACGTCGAAGCTTTTTTTTCTTGTGGTCTGCGCGCCTTTGTACATGGCGCCATGGCGTTCGGCCCTGGGCCAAGACCAGTTCTACAATACGACCCCTGGCAACCGGCAAGACAGTCGGCCAGACGAGCGCGATGGTTGGGAGTTTACTGGGGATCCCTATAACAATGCGGGGCAGTACAAATGGTGCCACGCGAACCCCCAGTTCCAATTCCCGGAAGGTCCGGACAATCGTCCGCTTATCTGTCTCGAACCAGGGAAAAAGCCGCCATATCTACAAGGCAAGGCTGAGAGTGGCCCCGGTGGCCAAGTACCGGATGCGCCAGATGCGCCATTCAATCCCTATGCGCCAAACGCGCCGCTGCAGCCTGTCTTTCCCCAAAATCCGCAGCGCGGCAATGTGGGCCAAAATCCAAGCCAGCCGGGCCGCGCTCGCCAGGGCGCTCGCACGCAAATTAATGCGGGGACTTCAAGCTACGTCCTGCTTGCGGGCGCAACACAGGGAAACTGCCAATTGAAGGGCACACGCGATGTCGGCAAAACCGGCGGGTCCGAGAAACTCTTCATATGTATTGGCCCCAATCATTTCGACGGACAAACCGTCTCCGGATCGATTCAAAGCGTCGATGGCGGTAGCAGATTTTACAAAACGATCAGCGGCACCTTCCGCGCGGGACCCGGTGGACGACAGCCGACATTCGAGATCAACTTATTGAACGGCACGCCCCCCAAAGGGCGGATCATGACAGTCCCCCTTACGCTTGGCCGTTAGGCCGGAACCGGCGCGGTG
>DATARE010000232.1:0-1920 GCA_036264295.1 Micropepsaceae bacterium
TGTCGGCACTGCAAAAGAGCTTTATCGCGCATTTCGCCTTCCAATGCGGATATTGCACCCCAGGGTTCCTGAACGAGGGCCAGGTCTTGCTGGAGCGCCTGGCGAAAACGCCGGTGGCGCGCACCGAGTTGGAGAAAACGATTGCGCAAGCGCTCGACGGCCATCTCTGCCGCTGCACCGGCTACGTCAAATATCACCAGGCGGTGCGCGACGTGATCCTTGCCGATCCCGCACTCTATCTGATCTGACGCCATTCTGAGCAGCGAGAGCCAGTCAGCATGATCGCCAAGTTGCGGTCTCCGGTGCTCACGGCGCTCTTGGTGCTGTTCGGCATCGCGATTTTTGCCCATCCGACCGAAGCCGTCTCGGAGGCGGCGCCGAACACCTTGGCCGCACCTGAAAGCTTTTCGTCGATCGCCGATGTGGGGCAGCGCTCGGCCGCGTACTTCACCGAACTCGGCAAGGTATTGCTTCACCCGCGCTGCCTGAATTGCCATCCGTCGGGCGATCATCCGCACCAAGGCGATCTCGCCCGCTTGCATCAGCCGCCGGTGGAGCGCGGCGCGGACGGCGCCGGGCTTCCCTCCATGCGCTGTTCCAGCTGTCACCAGGCAGCCAATTTCGGTCGTGTGCCGGGGCAGCCCGATTGGCATCTGGCACCGCGTGAAATGGGCTGGGAAGGCAAGACGCTCAGGGATATTTGTGCCCAGATCAAGGATCCCACGCGCAACGGCGGCCGCTCGCTCGGGGACCTCGTACACCATATCGGCGGTGACACCTTGGTCGGCTGGGCTTGGTCCCCCGGGTTTGGCCGACAGCCCGCTCCCGGAACACAGAAGGAGGCCGGCGCCTTGGTCGAGGCTTGGGTGAAAACCGGAGCCGCGTGTCCGTAATCCTCGACCGAAGCGTCAGGGCAGCCGCGCCGCCTTGAGAATGGCCTCGGTGTCGGTCAGCCACACCGCGTCATCCTTTTTGAGACGGGACAGAACGCGCCGCATAGCAGCCGCGCCGTCTGGTGTGCCAACAACAAAAGGGTGGATCCCGATCACTACCGTTGTTGCCTCTTGCGAGGGATTGGCGCGGGCCTCGCTGGCCAGTTCCGATACGTAATCCAGCCAGAGGGCCTCGATCTCCGGAGGGGTCTTCATCCTTGCCAAAGACTGGCCCATATCGACAGTGACGACCGGATAGGGCAGCAGGATGAGGGATCCATCCGGCGTCCTCAATCGCGAAACAATGTCGGAATCCATCTGGTCTAGTGTGTAGGTGATGCCTTCGGCGGCCATGGCCTGCATCGTGTCGCCGTTGGAATAGACGCTCGGGCTCGACCAGCCGGCGGCCCTGACGCCGGTCGCGCTGGCGATCAGGTCTAAGGCTTGGCGAATGTAGGCTTTTTGCTCGCCGAGTCCACGCCCGAGCGGCAGCGGGTGGTTACTGTTGTTCATGCCATGGGCGATGATTGGCGCGTTCGGCTGCGTCGCACGGAACTCCTTCCATACCGAGGGATAGTTGCCGGGGAATTCGGCGTTCAACACGATGGTGAGCGGAACCTCGAGCTCCTCAAATAGCCGGCCGAGGCGGGGGATGCCCCAGTGATTCGCGTATTCACGGAAAGCCTCATTCACCAAATCTGGGTTGCGGCTTGCCAGGTCGGGGCGGAAAACCGGGCCCTGGCCGAAACCGAACTGCTCGACGAAAAGGGCGAAGCTCACCGCTACTTTTCTGTCTGCGGGCCAGGCAGCGATATGGACCGGATCGCGCGGAAATCCTGTGACGGCATCCATTCCGTCCTGTTCCGCGGCGAGGCAGGGAAGGTGAACGATAATCGACAGCACCAATCCGGCAACCACGCCAGGCGCCCAGGCGCTCCGTGTCATTCGGTCCACTGTTTTTTGCAATGCCGGTCGATTTTCGTGGCCT
>DATARE010000265.1:0-5019 GCA_036264295.1 Micropepsaceae bacterium
ATAATCCATCAGCAGAAAGGGGCTGGTCTGCTGGGCATTGTCATAAGCGAAGATCGTGCGCACGGGAAAACCGTCGCCGACCCAATGTCCGCGGGGCGCCTGACGCACTTCCACCACGCGCTTGATCTCGGGAATTGCGTCCAACGCCTTGGCGGCTTCTCGGGTCAGAACTTGGGATTGAGCCATTTCGGTACCTTTTGATCGTATTCGTCGAAGGGGAATATGGAGGCAATGGAGGCCTTCGATAAGGGCCGCCCCGGTGAAGGCACTGTTTGGTAAAACCAAACAATCTTCCGGCCTTTAACGCCGGGCCGCTTGCCCCTCGCGGAACTGAGACAGCGCCATCCGCAACCGTCCGCCGCAGCGCGTCAGCAGGTCCCTGGCTTCATCCGCCGGGCAGCCTTGGAGCAGCAGCACCGCCAGCTTGACGCTGCCGTCGGCGGCATCCAGGGCTATGCGCACCTCTTCCGGGCTCTTGCCAGTCAAATGGGTCAGCATGGTTTCGCTGCGCCGGGCGAGCTTTTGGTTGGTCGCCTGCACATCGACCATAAGGCCTTCATAGACCCGGCCCAGCCGGATCATCAGCAACGACGATAACAGGTTCAGCGCGATGCGTTGGGCCGTGCCCGCTTTCATACGGGTCGATCCGGCGATGGGCTCCGCACCCGTGTCCAGGAAAATGGGACAGTCGGATTCGGTCAAAAGCGGCGTGCCCGGATTGTTCGCCATGCCGATGGTCAGAGCGCCCGCGGCCTTGCCGCCGCGCAAGCAGGCCAAAGTAAAGGGCGTGGTGCCGCTCGCCGCCGCTGCGATCAGCACATCGTCAGGGCCGACATTGTGGTTTTTCACCAAAATCAGCGCGTGTTCGGTCTCGTCTTCCGCCCCTTCCACCGCCTGGGTCAGCGCCTGGTCGCCACCCGCAATCAAAAGCAGCAGCCGCTCCTTCGGCCAGCTAAAGGTGGGCATCAGCTCGGCTCCGTCCTGCACCGCAAGCCGTCCGGAGGTTCCCGCACCCACGTAGATCAGGCGCCCGCCATCGACGAGCCTTTGCTCCATGGCGCGGGTTGCGTCCTCAATGGCCGTCCGCGCCGCGCGCACGGCGGCAACCGCTGCGAACTGCCCTTCGATCATCACGTCCAGGACGTCCGAAGGCTCCCACAGGTCGATGCCGGAGTAGCGCGGGCTTAAACGTTCGGTTTCGATGGCGACACCTGTACAGTCTGTTAACGTCCGGGAAGCCGGTTGGACTTTGCCGCGTTGAGCTTCAAAGATAGTGCAGCCCTGCGCCCTGGCCAGCCCCGATTGCAGGAAAGGTGAAGATGGCCTCTCCCCAGCCCAGCGGGACGATCTCGCAAATCGCCGCGGAAATCCAGGAAGCGCCAGAAGCCGTGCGCCGCCAGGAACGGGAGCTTGCCGGCCCGATCGAGGAGCTCGTGCGCCGGCTGAAGGCGCGGCCGCCCCGGCTCGTGGTGACGGCGGCACGCGGGAGTTCTGCGCATGCAGCAACATTCGCCAAACACGCGATCGAGCGGCATGCCGGGATACCGGTAGCTTCGGCGGCGCCGAGCATTGTGACGGTGTATAGGCGCGATTTGAAACTTGAAGGGCAGCTTCTGCTGGCGATTTCCCAATCGGGCGAGAGCGATGATCTCATCGAACAAACCCTTTCGGCCAAACGCAGCGGTGCGCTGACGGTCGCGCTGGTGAATGCGACCGCGAGCCCGCTGGCTCGCGCCAGCGATATCGTGTTGCCCATCTGTGCGGGGCCGGAGCACAGCGTCGCCGCAACGAAAAGCTTTGTGGCCTCACTGGCAGCTTTATTGCGGTTGACCGCGGCATGGGCGGCGGACGAGACGCTTTCCCGCAGCGTTGCGCGATTGCCGGAGCGGTTGGACTTGGCCGCTGGGCTCGATTGGAGCGATTGGTCAGAGACGCTGTCCGCGGCCTCCAACCTCATCGTGCTTGGCCGCGGACCAACCCTTGGGATCGCGCGCGAGGCGGCGTTGAAATTGAAGGAGACCTGCAATCTGCACGCCGAAGCGTTCAGCGGCGCGGAATTCCTGCACGGTCCGATCAGTCTGGTGACGCGCGAATTCCCGATTCTGATATTCATGCCCGCCGATGCGGCGGCTGGCGCCCTGATCGCGCTCGCTGGCGATTTGCGTCGCAAACGCGCAACTGTCTTCACCGTGGGCGCGCAAGAAGGGGAGGGACGCTTGCCGGTCGTCGCCGCCGAACAGCCGGAAGCCGACGCCATTTGCGCCATTCAAAGCTTCTATGCGGCGCTCCCGCATTTGGCCAAACTGCGAGGATTGGACGCGGACCGGCCGCGCCATCTTCAGAAGGTCACGCGCACGCGATGAAGCGGAAGACCTATGCGGTGACGGCGGACATCGTCTTTGACGGCATGAGCGCGCGTTCCGATTGCGCCGTGATTGTCGAAGGTGCGAACATCACCGCAATGGTGAGGCGGGCGGATGTTCCGGCCGGCATCCCCATCGAGACGCTTGCCGGCGGGGCGTGGCTGGCGCCGGGATTCATCGATTGCCAGGTGAATGGTGGCGGCGATGTGCTGTTCAACGATTCCCCCACAGCGGAAGGAATTGCGGCGATTGTGGCCGCGCATCGGCGCTTCGGCACCACATCGCTGCTGCCGACGCTGATCACCGACACGCCGGAAAAGATGCGCGCCGCCCGCGATGCCGTTGCTGCCGCCATGGTTGGCCAGCCGAGCGTGCTGGGCGTGCATTTCGAAGGCCCGTTCCTGTCGCCGGAAAAATGCGGCGTGCACGATCCCACCTTGATGCGTGCGCCCGATGAAGGCGATCTGCAATTGCTGACGTCGCTGAAAGACGGCGTGACACTGGTGACATTGGCGCCGGAGCGCGTGCCGGCGGGTTTCATTCGTGCGCTGACCACGCGCGGGGTGCGAGTCGCTCTTGGTCATTCCATGGCGAGCTATGAACAAACCCAGGCGGCAATCGCCGACGGACTGACCGGCTTCACGCATCTCTTCAATGCCATGCGCCCGATGAGTGCGCGCGAGCCGGGACCGATTGCGGCGGCACTCGAAATGCCAGGCTGCTGGGTTGGGCTGATCGTGGATGGCGCCCATGTCGCGCCTGCCATGTTGCGGCTCGCTTTGCGCGGCGCGGGCGCGCCCATGCTTGTCACGGATGCGATGCCGCCGGTCTGTGGCATCAAGGATCGCTTCACGCTTCAGGGCCGCGACATCCTCGCCAGAGATGGACGTTGCATCACCCAGGACGGCACATTGGCCGGTTCGGGAATCGATATGGCGTCCGCGGTGCGCAATTGCGTGCAGCTGCTGGGCGTGCCGCTCACCGATGTGTTGCGCTTCGCGTCTCTGTCACCCGCCACCTTTCTGGGTGTCGATGACAGGCTTGGGCGTCTCGCGCCGGGCTACCGCGCCGATATGGTGGCGCTCGACCCGAAGGACGTCCGCGTCCTCTCAACCTGGGTCGCAGGAGCGTTCTTAGCCGGCAACAGCTGAATCCCGGAGCGGAGATTCCGCGTGCGCAACGAACTGCCACGCCATGAGAATCGCACCGACGATGGCGAGAGCCGATCCCGCTGCGACCAAGGCGACGCTGCCGTTCAACGCTCTTTCCACCGTCCCAGCCACAATGACGAAAGCGCTGATGAACGCGCACCAGAATTGCGCCTTGGCGAGCGGACTTTGCTTCATCGCGGGCCACAGCCGATACAGGATGCCGTAGAGCGTCAGCACGACGAAGCCTCCCATCAGCATCGCGACATGAACCTGGAGGAATGTGTTGTCGTTGCGGGCACCCATATAGAATCCGAGCACCATGCCGGTCACGAGCCAGACCAATCCCATTGCTACGAAGTTGCGATCGATGTGCGTCATCGGCGTTCCTCCCTTGTCCCCATGGCAGGATAACACGGGACAGCAGGCGAACGGCGCCGCGAATTCCCTATAAAGCTGAGATTTCGGCGATGAGGGAATCGGAGACCTGCAGGCCGTCGCGTTCGGCCTTCGCGCGCATCGCGAGGCGACGCGAGCCCGGGAGACGAGCGCCTTCTTGTTCTTCGATAGACCGCGCCATGGCGGCAAAGCGCGGCAGCGCGTTGTGGAACGCCGCCGCGTCGATGGCGATCAGCAATTGCCCGGTCCCAGGCGGGGGGCCTTCCGCATCCAAGAACGACGATGCTTCACTCGCGTAATTCGCACCGGTCAATCCGGCCGCCAGCAATTCCACCATCAGGGCGAGCGCTGTGCCCTTGGCGTCGCCAAGCGGCACCATGGTGCCCGCGAGCCCGGCGCGCGCATCCGTCGTCGGCTTGCCGTTCACGTCCAGAGCCCAGCCCTCAGGGATGGATTCGCCTTTTTGAATCGCAGCGAGGATATGCCCGCGCGCGACCTTGGAAAGCGACAAATCCACCACGATGGGCGCCGCATCCGGCAGGGGACAGGCAAAGGCGACGGGATCGGTGCCAAACACGGGGCGCGTTCCGCCCCATGGCGCCATAGCAGCTGGCGCATTGGCGAACATCATCGCCATCATGCCCTCCAGCGCCAATTTCTCGACCGGGTGGCCGGCGACGCCGACATGATGCGAACGGCGGATCGCAGCGGCGGCGATGCCGAATTCGCGCGTCATCGCAGGCAGCCGGGCTACCGCTTCCGCCATCGCGGGATAGGCAAAGCCGTGGTGGGCATCGATGGACAACAGACCCGGACGTATGCGCTCCACCGTCGGCACGGCGAAGCCATCGACCTTGCCGCATTGGGATTGCGCGGCGTACATCGGCACGCGCAGCAGGCCGTGGCTCTTCAGGCCTTCCGCTTCCGCCCGCACCAAGGCGCGCGCGACCAGCGCCGCATTGTCCGCGCTGGTGCGGCAGCGTTGCAGCGCCGATGCGGCAAGCTTCTCCGCAGCGGCCAGGGAAAGGACGCTCATCCCATCCCTCGGAGCGAGAGCGCCGACACGACCAGCGTCAGGATCACGAGCGTCGAAGCCGAAACGGTCGCAA
>DATARE010000286.1:0-15739 GCA_036264295.1 Micropepsaceae bacterium
CTGGGCCTTTCGGGCCGAGGCGACAAGGATGTGTTCACCGTCGCCAGCGCCTTGGGCAAAAAACTGTGAGCCGCATCGCCGCGCGTTTTGCCGGATTGCGCGCGCTTCGCCGTGCCGGCTTTATTCCTTTCATCACGGCCGGCGATCCAGATCCGGAGACGTCCTTCGCGATTCTGGAAAAGCTTCCCGCCGCTGGTGCCGACATTATCGAACTCGGTGTGCCGTTTTCCGATCCGATGGCGGACGGTCCGGCCATTCAGGCGTCTTCGCAGCGCGCGCTCAAAGCTGGAATGAATGTGAGGCGAACGCTGACCATGGTCGAGCGTTTTCGCACCCATGACGATACGACGCCGATCGTGCTTATGGGCTATTTCAATCCCATCCATGCCTATGGTGCCGAACATTTCCTGCGCGATGCGGCCCATGCGGGGGTGGACGGCCTTATCATTGTCGACCTGGGGCCAGAGGAAGATGCGTCCGTGCGCGCCGAAGCCGCAAAGGTTGGCCTGGACATCGTGCGTCTGGCCACGCCCACGACCGACGATGCGCGGCTTCCCACCGTATTGGATGGCGCTGGAGGTCTTCTCTATTACGTGTCGGTAGCCGGCGTGACGGGCACGAAGACCTTTGCCACCGCGGACGTCAGCCAAGCCGTTGGCCGCATTCGCTGCGTTTCGGAACTTCCGGTTGCCGTCGGGTTCGGGATCAGAACGCCGGAACAGGCAGCCGAAATCGCCCGGTTCTCCGATGCCGCTGTCGTCGGTTCCGCCATTGTGACACGGATCGAGCAGGCCCTTGCCGAATGCAAGCCCCGGGCCCATATGGTTGAGGAAACGCTAAGTTTCTGCCGCGACATGGCAGATGCGGTCCACGCCGCCCGTGCATAAAACAAAGCACCCGGTAACCCAAACGTGCTAAAAGCCCGATCATGAACTGGATTTCAAATTTCGTCCGTCCACGGATCAAGGGCTTGATGGGTTCGAAGTCCGCGACCCAGGACAATCTGTGGCGCAAATGCCCGGGTTGTGGCGAGATGGTGTTCCATCGCGATCTGGTGGGAACCCAGAATGTGTGCCCGCAATGCGGCCACCACATGCGGATTGGCGCGAAGGAACGGTTTGCGGCGCTGTTCGACGAGGGCGCGCATGAGCGCCTGCCCGCACCGGAAGTACCGCAAGATCCGCTGCGCTTTCGCGATGACAAGCGTTACGGCGACCGCTTGAAGGAATATCGCGCCAAGACCGGCCAAAGCGATGCGCTGATCGCGGCGCGTGGCGCGCTCGATGGCTTGCCCGTGATCGTCGCGGTGCAGGGCTTCGATTTCATGGGTGGTTCGCTGGGCCTTGCCACGGGCGCCGGACTGGTCGCTGCCATGCGCGCCGCGGTCGCGGAGCGCCGTCCCTTCATCCTGATCGTTTCATCCGGCGGCGCGCGCATGCAGGAAGGAATTCTCTCGCTGATGCAGATGCCGCGCACCACCATCGGTGTCGACATGCTCAACGAAGCGGGACTGCCCTATATCGTCGTGCTGACCGATCCGACGACCGGTGGCGTTTCGGCCTCCTATGCCATGCTGGGCGATGTGCAGCTTGCCGAACCCGGCGCGCTGATCGGGTTTTCCGGCCCGCGCGTGATAGAGCAGACCATCCGCGAGCGCCTGCCCGATGGGTTTCAGCGCGCCGAATATCTGCTGGAGCATGGCATGATCGACATGATCGTGCACCGCAAGGACCTCAAGCAAACGCTTTCCCGCCTCTTGCGCCTGTTGATGAAGCAATCTCCCGCGCGCGCCAACGGCAATGGCCAGGCATCTGCCGCAGTGGCGCAAACCGACCGGGCATGAGCCTGGGAGACGCCCCGAGCGATTCCGTTCTCGCGCGGTTGCTATCGCTCCATCCCAAGCGCATCGACCTGGTGCTGGACCGGGTGGAACGGCTGCTCGCCGCACTCGGTCATCCGGAAAAGAAGCTTCCTCCCATCATCCATGTGGCGGGCACCAACGGCAAAGGGTCGGTGTGCGCCTATTTGCGCGCAATGCTGGAGGGCTCGGGTTATCGGGTGCATGTCTATACCTCACCGCATCTGGTGCATTTCCATGAGCGTATCCGTGTTGCCGGCAAGCTGATTTCCGAAGAAGAACTCGCCGCCACGCTGGAGGAATGCGAGGTGGCGAATGCCGGACAGGCAATCACGTTCTTCGAGATCACGACGGCTGCGGCATTTCTCGCCTTCTCGCGCCATGAGGCCGATGCGCTGGTGCTCGAAGTGGGCCTGGGCGGCCGCTACGACGCCACCAATGTGATTCCCACGCCTGTGGCGGCATGCATCACGCCGATTGGATATGACCATCAGGATTTTCTGGGCGACACGCTGACGGCCATCGCCACCGAAAAAGCCGGCATCATAAAGCGCGGCGCATATGCGATTGTCGGGCCGCAGGACGATGAGGCGAAGACCGTTCTGACACGCCGTGCCGATCAGCTCGGTGCGCCGCTTTTTGTCTATGGCGAGGATTATCATGCCTTCGAGGAACGGGGCCGCCTGGTTTATCAGGACACGGACGGTTTGCTCGATTTGCCCTTGCCCAAGCTTGCCGGCCGGCACCAAATCGCCAATGCCGCGATTGCCATCGCCGCGTTGCGGCGGATCGGCGGTCGCTGGGCGCGCGAAAGCGGCATCGAATGGGGTTTGAAGCATGTGGAGTGGCCGGCACGGCTGCAAAGGCTACACAAAGGCCCGCTTGTCGAGGCCGCGCCGAAAGGTGCCGAGGTTTGGCTCGATGGCGGGCACAATCCCCATGGCGGCGCGGCTGTCGCGCAAAGCATGGCGGATTTGGAAGAGCGCGCGTCTAAGCCGCTTTATCTGATTTCCGGCATGCTGAAGACCAAGGACGCAACGGGCTATTTCCTTCCCTTTCGCGGGCTCGCCAAGCATGTCACGACGGTGGCCATTCCCGGCGAGGCGGCGAGCCTGGGGGCGGGTGCGCTTTACGATTTCGTGCGCGAAGCCGGACTGGAAGCGTCGCCCGCCGACGATCTCGCTGACGCGATGATGCAGGTGTCCGCCTGGTCACGCGCGCGCGAAGAAGAGGGCGCGCCGCGCATTCTCATCTGCGGCTCGCTTTATTTGGCCGGGAAAGTCCTGAAGGACAATTCGTAGGAAAACGCTCCTCGTCAGATCGAGGCGTCGATCCATTCCTTGATTTTGGTCTTCGGCAGGGCGCCCACTTTGGTGGCTGCGACTTGGCCGTTCTGGAAGATCATCAGCGTCGGGATGCCGCGCACGCCATATTTCGTCGGCGTCTGCGGGTTCTCGTCTATATTGATCTTCACGACCGTCAGCTTGCCGTCATATTCCGTGGCCAATTCTTCGAGCGCCGGCGCGATCATGCGGCAGGGCCCGCACCATTCCGCCCAGAAATCCACCACCACCGGCGTCTTGGAATCGAGCACATCGGATTGGAAGCTTTGATCGGTGACTTTGACGGGCGCCATGGAAACCTCGTGGAGAGCGGATTGGATTGGAATGTAGGAATGCCAAGACTTGGGGTCAAGACGGCGTCTCACCCACATATCTTGATTGTCTAACCGCCCGCAATCCGGGCGATTTCCGCGTCGAGCAGCGCGGCGGGCAATGGCATCAGACGCGCGCCATCGGTCCAGACCAGGGCGCAATCGATTCGTTTGCCGGGATAGATTTTTCGCAATGCGGCGCGGTACAGCGCCATTTGGCTCAGATAGAGCTTGGATGTGTCAGTTACGTGCGCTGGTGGTGGCCGATTGGTCTTGAAATCGGCGATCAGCACCGCGTCCTCTGTTACGGCAAGCCGGTCGATCTGGCCGTTCACGCGCACATTGCCCAACTCTGGCAGCTCTGCGGTCACGGCAATTTCTGCGCGGCTGTTCGGCGCGAACAAGGGCGCGAAAATTGGATGGTTCAGGATCGCCATCGTTTCCGCGACCAAGCCCGCTGCGGCTTCGGCTTCCACGCCCTGACGGCGAAGATAAGCGAGCGCCGCAGCTTCACGCTTCTCCGGCGGCATCTCCGGCAGACGTGCGAGCAACGCATGGACGAAGAGGCCGCGCTGGAAGCGTTTGCCTCCATCTGCCAAAGGCGAAACGAGCACCGGCTCTTCAAGCCCCGCGGCTTCGGAAGGGCGTAAGACCCGCGATGGCGGCTTGGGTATGGCGGGCCGGGCGAAGAACTCCGGCAGGATCGTGAGCTTGCGTTGCGTCATTGCGGGCGGGACAGCGCCGCTCGTCAGCGCTGCGCCAATCGCGATGACGCGTTCGCCGTCGATGTCCTCCTCGCGGCCGATGCGTTTGCCCGCTTCGCCCAGATGCCGGTACCAATGCGCCGCTTGGCCCGGGATCTTATTCTCATAGCCGCACACCACCAGGAATTCCCGGGCGCGCGTGGCCGCCACATAAAGGAGACGGCGATATTCGCGCATCTCGCGAAGCTGAGCGGCGGCTTTGGCCGCGGTGGTGATTGGGGTTTCCAGCGGCTTGGGCACGCCGTAGAAGACGCAATCCTCCGTATACAGCAAAGGTTCGCGCCGCTCATGATCGGGCACCTGTGCGGTGTCGGGCAGGATGACCACATTGGCTTCCAGCCCCTTGGCTCCGTGCACAGTCATGACGCGTACCGCACCGCCCGCCTGCTCCATGTCGCGCTTGACGTCAGAAGCGCCCGCCGCGAACCAGTGAAGGAAGCCTTCCAGAGACGGGGGATGGGCGGATTCGTGGGCAAGGGCAAGCGCCAGAAATTCGTCGATGGCGTCGGCCGCCTCAGGACCGAGCCGCGCGACCAGCCGGCTGCGCATCGTTTTGCCCAGAACGCGCGCATAGAATTCGAACGGCGGCAGAAAATCGGCTTTCGCCAGTATATCGGTGAGGAACGCGTGCGCGATTTGAAACGCGGCGCATTCATCCTTGCGCGCGGAAAACGCGTCCCACAGGCCGCCCTTGCGGCCGTGCGCGAGATCGTAGAGCTGGGCTTCCGACAAATCGACAAGCGGCGATTTCAGCAGCGATGCAAGATTGAGATCGTCGTCCGGCAGCAAGGCGAAATGCCCGAGCGCGACCAGATCCGAAATCGCGATCTGCTCCAGCAAGATCATGCGGTCCGCGCCGGCAACGGGAACGCCCTTCTCCAGCAATTGCCGGATCACTTCTTCGGCGAACGCGTTGCGGCGGCGCACCAGGATCATGATGTCGCCCGGCGTGATGGGCGCCCCGTTCGGAAGCGTCACGCCGTCACGCATCCAGCCTGCGATGCGCGCCGCCAGCCGCGCGGCCAGCACGATCTGCGAATCGTTGCGCGCCACTGCATCAACCGGCAGATCCCAGAATTCGCGCTCCTCGTTGGCGGGCGCTTTCACCAAGGGCCAGATTTCCACCCGGCCGGTTTCGGCGCGGTAGGGATCGTGGTGGATGGGATCGTCGGACGCAGTCAGGCCGTCGCGCGCATCGGCCGCCGCGAAAAGCGCGTCCACGAATTCGAGGACGGTGCGGGCGCTGCGCCGGGACACCGCGGGCCGCAAATCGGCGAAGGGCAGCCCGGCTCCCTCCGCTCGTCCTTTGAAGACGTTCCGGTAATGGCTGAATTGCGCCGGGTCCGCGCCCTGAAAGCTGAAGATCGATTGCTTCTCGTCGCCCACGGCAAACAATGTCCGCGGCGGCGCGTCCTCGCGCCGGCCAAGACCGGCAAAAAATTCATCCGCCAATTTGCCGACGATCTTCCATTGCTCCGGGCTTGTGTCCTGCGCCTCATCCACCAGGATGTGATCGAGTCCGCCATCCAGCTTGAAGAGCACCCATGAAGCCGCATCCCGGCGGTCGAGCAGCATCAGCGTGGTGCGTATCAGATCATCGTAATCGAGTGCGGCCCGCTCGCGTTTGAGCGCATCGAATTTCGCAAGCACCGTGGTTGCCACAGTCACCAGAGCTTCGGTGAGGGCAACGGTCCTGGCGCATTTGCGGCGTTCTTCCACCGCCACCAATCGGCGCTGCAAATCGTCAGCGGCGATGGCGAGGTCCGGCTCCGCCGCCAGGCATGCCTTCGTCGCGATCGGAGCGTTCGGCTCTCCGTCTTGCTTCAGCAGTGCGCCCCGCAATTGTTCGAAACTGTCCGGTGTCAAATCGTCCACGAATAGCGCGAGCCGCTTGCCGCGTTCGATATCGCGGCGCGAACCGCCAAGAAGCCATTTCGCAATGCGGTCGCATAGGGCCCGTTCGCCACCCAATTCGGCGCAGAACCGCGCAAGGATTTGCGCTTCGTCTTCGCCTTCGGCGATCCCCAACGTGTTTCGCAGATGAGCGAAGAATTGCGTCTCATCGCCGGCATGTTGGGCAAGCAAGTCCCGCAACCGGCCGCCGTCGCCAACCGCGAAATTGAGGATTTCCGCGAAACGCCCATCCGCTGCGCGCGTTGCCAGCGTCGCAACCGCGCGGGAAAGCCGGACATCGCCATTCGCCGCCTGCTGCAATACGGCATTGCGCGCCTGCGCCATCAACTCGGCCGTGCTGCGCTCGTCCAGCACCGTGAAGCGCGCAGGGATTCCTGCTTCCACCGGGAAACGCGCCAGCACGTTCTGGCAAAAGGAATGGATGGTCTGAATCTTCAGGCCACCCGGCGTTTCCAGCGCCTGGGCGAACAAGGTGCGCGCCTTGCGCAACGTACGCGCGTCGGGCGACCCGGCACCGATTGCGATCAGCCGCGCGGTCAGGTCCGTGTCCGGCAGCAGCGCCCATTCGCCCAGCCGGTTGAACAGACGGGTCGCCATCTCGGCTGCTGCGGCCTTGGTGTAGGTGAGGCACAGAATGCGCGACGGTTTGGCGCCGGAGAGCAGCAGCCGCGTCACCCGGTCCGTCAGCAGATAGGTTTTTCCCGCGCCCGCATTGGCCGACACCCAGGCGGAAAAACCGGGATTTGTGGCGGCATGAAGGGGCGTGCTCATTCGACGCTGCCCGCTTCCACCGACCATTCGCGCACCCGCGCCAGATGATCGTAATCGCCCTTGTCGGTGGTGCGTTCCGGCTTCGCGCGCGACAGATAGCCGACGCTTTCGTCCTGGAATCTCTGCACATGCGCGGTGAGTTTCCGCCACGCCTCCTCGGCCAGTTCATCGGCATTCGTCACATCGGCCACAGCATCTTCGCCGGCCGGTTCGCCGCCGGTCAGCCGCACATGAATAAGTTCGGCGATCGTGCGCGCCCTACATTCAGGAAAGGCTCCGCGCAACAGCAGAGCAGCTTCCAAAGGCAATTGCGGCGCGTTCAGCGACCTGATCTGTTTGCCCGTCGGTGCACGGCCCGTCTTGTAATCGATGATGGAAGCCGCGCCATCGGCGAAGATGTCGATGCGATCGGCGCGTCCGTTCAGGGTGAACGGAGGATCCGTCGCGACATCCAGTTTGCCTTTCACCTCGACAAAGCTTCTTTCGATCCGCCGCCTGCGCCCGGCCTCATAGCGGAGAAACCACGCCGCGGCGCGCGCGAAACGCGGCCGCCACAGAGCCAGAATAGCGTCCGTCGCACCCGCACCGGCAAAGGCTTCCTCGCCGAATTGAATGAGGTGCGTCAGCGCGTCGGGCGGAAGTGCCTCCGGAAAAGCTTTTAGGAAACGCTCCAGCGCGGCGTGAACGGCAATGCCGCGCTCGCGAGGACCCGGTTCGAGATCGATCCCGTCAAGCGGCCTCAGCTTCAGGACATGCTTGGCATAGATGGCGTAAGGGTCGCGCAACCAGGTTTCGATTTCGGTGATCGAGAGTCCACGGGGACGCGCGGCAAGCGGCGGCCGCGGGGCAGGGCGCACGATCCGCGGTTTCCTCGGCGCGGTATCGAGCGCGCGTGCCCAATCGAGCAGATCGTGGCGTGCCTCGAGCGCGGCCTCGCAGCCCAATCCCTTTGCCAATTGCTTGATGCGCAGCAGCCAGCGCGATGGTACGGTCGGCGCTCCATTGTCCTTCAGTGCGCGCGTAAGCAAGACGCGGCGCGACGATGCAAGACTGGAAAAATCATGCGCCGCCAAGCCGACGCGCCGTTCCGGGGCTTCGAGCCCGAGCGCCTCGCGCATGGGACGCGACAGCCAGGGATCGGTAGCGCTGTCCGCCGGCCATTGCCCCTCGTTCAAACCGGCCAGAATGATCACATCGAAATCGAGCAGGCGCGCTTCCAACGGACCCAATATCGCCAGGCGCGGATGAAGATTGTAGAGCGGACGCATCGCGCGAAGATCGGCAAGCGCCCGAAAGGCCTCGCCATATTGGCGGGGCGGGGTGAGCGCGATGTCGACGCCTTCGCGGGTCAGCGATGCGATCAGCTCTGCGGCGCTTTCGCCGGCGGGGCCGCGCCACAATGTGTTTGCGCCCGGTTCTGAATCGGTTGCGGCCAGCGCCTCTGCGGCCGCGGCATGGGCGGCGGCGAGATCGGCAAGCGTGGCTTCCTGCGATTCGACGATATCGGCGAACGCCTGCAGCCGGCGCGCGAGCCGCTGAAACCAGTTCTGCAACGCGGATGACGCTTTCTTCTTTGCAAGACGCTGAGCGATGCCTGCGAGCCCAGCTTCGGGCCGCAATCCCCGCAGCGCCACCAATTCAAGCTGCCGCACATTGTGGCGAAAATGGCTGCGCTCCTCCCCGCCGGAAGCGAGCGGATGTTTCAGCAGCGCCAGCAGCGGAACCGGGGCGAAACGTTCCGATGCCGCCCGCGCGAGCAACGCGAGGAACGCGCCGGGTGGCGTGCGCGACAGCGCGACACCGGCGGAATCATCGATGGCGATATCCCAGCGTGTGAGTTCGGCAGCAACCCGGCGGGCAATGCCGCGATCCGGCGTGACGAGCGCCGCAGTGCGCTCCTTCGTTTCCAGCACCTCGCGCAAGGCGCAGGCGATGGCAAGCGCCTCCTCGCGCGCGGTGTGCGCTTCCACCAGCGCGAAATTGTCGAGGCCACTCGCAATGTCACTTTTCGCTTCGATGAGGTCGTGCCAGGAATCGGTTGTCGGCGGCGGCCGCAACGCTTCGCTGAGAAACCGCACGCGGTTGGGATTGACCGCATCTTGCTGTGGCAATGGCGACCACAGGCGCACATCCTCGCGTTCGACGCCGAGATGGATCAGCAATTGCCGCAAACCGAATTGCGCGTGCGCGGCGTCGAGTGCCGCCCAACCTTCCGCGTCCAGATGGGTATCAAGCCCCGGCAGAACCACCGCACCGGCCGCAAGCCGGGAAATCGTCTTCAGCAGCTCTGCGGTTGCCGGGATCGAACCGGTCGATCCGGCAGCGATGACCGGGGACATTGGCGGATCGGCCGCCAGGGCCGCGCCAAGCGCGCGCAATTTGGTATCGCGGTGCTTCGCCGGCTCGCTCGCGTTCTCCGCCTTCAGGAGTTTTGGCCATTCGACCGCAATGACATCAAGAAATTTCACGACATCCGCCCAATGCGCGGCCAATGCGTCCGGGGCCAGCGTTTTCAGCGTGGTCAGGTCCACACCCTGCGTCACCGCCTCATCGAGAAACCTCGCGAGCTCGCCGGCGTAGGAAAGCGTCTGGGTGAAGGGAAGCGCATTGCCCTTCTGTTCGCCCCACCGCCGTACCAGTACTGCGAGCAGCAGCCGGCGCCGCAGTGGCGTCATTGGCGGAACCGCGTCCAGCGCGTCTGTGGCCGGCTCAAACAGATCGTTCTCGTCGACATCGCCCAGCGCCTGAATGCGCGGCAGCAAAGCCGCCCCGCCCAGTGCGTCTGCGAATGCGTCCCGCAATGCGCGGGCCGCCCGCCGGGTCGGTACGAATAGCAACGCATCCGCCAGAGCCAAGGGGTCGGCATGGCAGCGTGCGATTACGCCCGCTGCCAGCGCGCGCGCAAACGGAATGCCGGGTGGAATCGTGAAAACGCTCGGCTGCGCCGCTGCCATCAGGGCTCGAGGGCGAGATCGCCCAGGAAATTTTCGGCGTCCTGGAGCCCCTGCGGTGTGCCCACATGAATCCAGACACCATCGAGGCGCACGCCCCATAGCCGCCCGTTCTCGATGGCTTTGTCCCACAACGGATTGATCGAGAAACGGCCGGTGGGTGCATGGTCGAACAGGCGCGGGTGCAGAATCTGCAAGCCCGTCCAGACAAACGGCGCCAGGTTCATTTCAGTTCGGCGCTTCAAAGCGCCCCACGCATCCATTTCGAAATCGCCGCGCCCTTCATAGCCGATTGCCGTCGCGCTGGAGGCAAGCAGCATCAGACTATCCATGGTGTCGGGATTCCAGCGCGCCTTCATGCGCGCCAGCGCGGACCCCATGCCTTCGATCCACAGCGAATCCGAATTGTGGGTGAAGAATGGCTCGCCCTCGAAATAGGGCAGTGCATTGGCAATGGCCCCGCCCGTATCGAGGATCGTCGCGGTTTCGTCGCAGATGCGGATTTCCAGATTTTTCTCGCGCGCTTTTCTCTTCTCGAGATGGGCGATGAGCTGGTCCGCCATGTAATGCACATTGACGACGATGAAATTGACGCCGCCCTGCACCAGCCGGTCTATCGCGTGGTCGATCAGCGCTTTGCCGCGCAGCTCGATCAGGGGTTTGGGCTTTTCGAGTGTCAGCGGCGCCATGCGCGTGCCGAGCCCGGCAGCCAGGATCATGGCCCGTGTCGGTCCGCTCATGACGCGCCTCCCGCTTCGGCCGGGTTCAGTGGTCCGCGCAGCGCCTGCGGAATCATGCGGTCATACCATCGGGAAAGGGGAGCCAATGTGGGATGGGCAAGATCGCGCTCCATGTAGCGCCAAACCCGAGGCAGATGCGCGAGATAGCGCGGCTTTGCGTCGCGCTTTGCGAGCCGGGCGAAGATGCCGATGATCTTGGCATTGCGCTGGGCGGCGAGCAGCGCAGCGGCGGCGCGGAAGCTTTCTGCGTCGCGCCTGATCCCGGCAATCGGCGTCCGCGCAATATAAAGCTCCGTCATCGCGCCGGCGAGGTCGGGCGCGACATCGCGGCGCGCATCTTCCAGAAGCGAAACAAGATCGTAGGCGGGCGAGCCGGCAAGCGCATCCTGGAAATCGATCACCCCCACGCGGGCAAGCCCGCTCCGATCCTCACGCCAAAGCAGATTCTGGGCGTGATAATCGCGGTGCACGAAAACCGAGATGCTGCGCTCGAGACTCCGCAATGCCTCGCGCCAAAGCGCACGATGCTCTTCCACATCTGCCTCGGCTGCCGGGCGGCCAAGCGCCAGAGGCAGAAACCATTCAGTCAGAAGATCGATTTCGGCCAATTGCGCGGTTTCGTCGTAGGCGAAGAGCGGCTTGTCCGATGCCAGCACGGCCGGCGCGGCTTGGGCATGGAGCTGAACCAACGCATCGATCGCGGTCTCGTAAAGTTGGTACTCGCTGCCGCCGCCGGCGAGAACATCCGTATAAAGATCATTCCCGAGATCTTCGAGCAGCAGGAATCCATGCGTCGTATCGGCGGCGTAGATATCCGGCGCGGCCAAACCTTGCTGGCGCAGATAATGCGCGCCGGCGACGAAGCGCGCGCAATCGGCTCCCGCCAGCCGGGCAAGCGCGTTGTAGCCCAGCGTACGGCGCTCTTCGACGCCGGCGCCCGGCCCCGCTTGGGGGCTCTCCGCGTTTTGCGGCTGGTCCATCAGCATCGCGGTGTCCGCGCCCCGCCGAAGCCGGATATAGTGGCGGGTGGAGGCATCGCCGGGCAGAGGCCGCCGCTCGGCCTTGGCCCATCCGGCATCGGACAAGAAGGCCGCCATCATGTCCTCACGGCTGTTCATGACATTCATGAAGACACCGGGTCGAACAGATTTTGCCACCGGACCGGGCCCGCAACCCGCAGCTCCCGCACGGTCTCCCCGGCCGGGCTCAGCACGATATGAAGCGCATCGCGCATCCAGGCCTCCGGCATGCCGCGCTCCGGCCATTCGATAAGAACCGCCCCGTCCTCACGGGCTTCATCCAGGCCAAGTTCCCGCAATTCGCTATAATCCTCGATACGGTAAAGGTCGAAATGGTGCACCGTCAGTCCTGGCGTGTCATAGGTTTGAACCAAGGTGAAAGTTGGGCTCGGCACATGCCCTTCGACACCCCGAGCGCGCAGGATAGAGCGGGCAAGGGCGGTTTTGCCTGCTCCCAGCCCGCCGGAAAGCGCAATGACGTCTCCGGGAGCGAGAACGGCGGCGATGCGCGCGCCCAATGCTTCCGTCGCGGCCTCGTTCCTCAGCGTCACAATGGTCTCGAATCCTGCCACGGGATGGTTGTAACGGGCTCGCCTTCGCGGCTCAACGCGGCATTGGGTTCGAATTTCGGTGCTTTTGATCGATTGCCCGCGGAGCGGGCGCGTGCTAACCGCCGGGGCCCGGATTTTCAGGATTGGAAATGGAGCGGATTGTCATTATCGGCGCAGGTCAGGCGGGCGTACAAGCCGCGGCCACCCTGAGAGCCGAGGGTTTTGGCGGCTCGCTGACGCTGATCGGGGAAGAACCTTATCCGCCCTATCAGCGGCCGCCTTTGTCCAAGGCCTATCTCGCCGGCGATTTCGCACGGGAAAGGCTGTTCCTGAAGCCCGAGTCTTTCTACACGGAGACGGGCTGCGATTTGCGGCTCCGCATGACGGCCACCGGCATCGACCGCTTGTCAAAGACTGTGCGGCTGTCGGACGGAACGGCGCTTCCCTATGACCGGCTGCTTCTAACGACGGGAGCGCGGGTTCGCAAAGTGCCGGTGCCCGGCGCGGAGCTTCCCGGCGTTCATTATCTGCGCGGCATCGACGACGTGGATGCGCTCCGGCCTCGGCTTCAAGCTGGCGCGCGGCTTGCGGTGGTGGGCGGCGGCTATATCGGGCTGGAGGTCGCGGCGGTCGCCGTGAAGCATGGACTGGACGTTACCGTGTTGGAGGCCGCGGAACGCGTGATGGTGCGCGCGGCATCGCCGCAATTGTCGGCATTTTACGAACAGGAGCATCGCGCCCATGGCGTGAAATTCCAGCTCGGCGCCATGGCGCAGGCTTTCGAAGGCCGTGGCCGGGTTGAGGCGGTGAGAACCAATCTGGGAATCGTAGCGGCCGATTTCGTTCTGGTGGGTGTCGGCGTTGTGCCCAATTGCGAGCTGGCGCGGGATGCCGGTGTTGTTTGCGACAATGGGATCGCGGTCGATGAATTTGCCACGACATCCGATCCGGACATTTTCGCAGCCGGCGATTGTACGTCGCACCCCGCTTTTGCCGGCGGGCGTGTACGTCTGGAATCGGTGCAGAACGCCATCGACCAGGCGAAATATGCGGCACTCGCCATGCTTGTCAGACCTACCATATACCGCGAGGTGCCGTGGTTCTGGTCGGATCAATACGATCTCAAACTGCAGATCGCGGGCCTCGCACATCCCGGAGACCTGACTGTGCAGCGCGGAGATTCCCAATCCCGCAAATTTTCGGTGTTCCATTTGCGCGATGGCGTGGTGGCGGCCGTGGAAGCGGTTAACGCCGCGCCGGATTATATTGTGGGGCGCAAATTGGTTGCCGCGCACGCGCGCATTGCACCTGAGCGGCTTGCGGATGCGGCCGTACCGATCAAGTCTTTCATTTGAAGTGGAACGCAATTGATGCCGAAGATCACCTATATCGAGCACAACAACAAAGAACACACTGTCGAAGTGCCGGCGGGTTGGACCGTAATGGAGGGCGCGGTGAAGAACCGCATTCCCGGCATCGACGCGGATTGCGGCGGCGCCTGCGCCTGCGCCACCTGCCATGTCTATGTCGATCCCGCCTGGCTGCCGAAACTGGCGCCACGTCAGGATATGGAAGAGCAGATGCTGGATTTCGCACAGGATGTGAAATCGAACAGCCGGCTTTCCTGCCAAATCAAGGTAACGCCGGCGCTCGAGGGTTTAATCGTCCGTACACCGAAGAGCCAACATTAAGAATTTCCTAATGCGAATGCTCCGATCTGTCTGAAGCGTGCACGTCATACGGGCACCGCTAAGATTTAACCAACATTCTAACGAATTCTTTTCTTTCCGGAGGCGGCCGCTAGTTTTCGCGCACCAACCAAGAGCGAAAACCAGATGAGCAAATGGAAATCAATGGCGTCGGCGATCGCGCTGACGTGCTGTATCGCCGGAACCGGCGGCGCGATGGCAACGCCGGTCGGCTTGAATGGACCGATCGATTCCTTTGGCCCGCCATTCGGGTCATCGCATGAGACTTCGGTCGAGAATTTCCTCGATTCCTATTATGGAACAACGGGCGTCAGCTTCCTGGGCCGTCTGGACAACAGCGGTAGCGATTTCACGGGCTCACCGTTGAGCGGTCTGGGTGTGACGCTCACTGGAACCGGTCTGGGGTCGACGTCTGGAACCTGGACATTGACAGAGAATCTCGGATTGGGGCCGGCGTGGAACGTGCTCGCTATCGAGATCAATGCGGCCAGCAACGGCCTGCTTTACGATGTAAATCCGATCGGGCTCGATTCGTCTGCTTGCTCCGTGCTTGGGAGCATCTATTCGTGCACCGGCAGCTGGAACACATTCGATATTACGGTGGGGCATGGAAACCATCCCGCGCTGTCCCACATCGATCTCTATGGCATCGATCCGCCATTGAACAATTCCGTTCCGGAACCGGCAACGCTGGCGCTGTTTGGCACCGGCTTGGCGGCGCTGTGGTCTAAACGCCGCCGGCGCGGCGCGAAAGCCTCCGTTTGAGGCAAGTGACTGGCGAGTGTCGGGTTACAGAAGGCAACCTGACGCTCGCCGCCCCTGTCCATTGCCTGTATGGTGAAAGCCTCGCAAGAGGATGCCCGCCATGCACAAGATCGCCATCCCGCAGTCCGTAATCGAATCCGTGATCCGCTCGCGAGGGCGGGAGCACATCTACGACACGCTCGATCCGGCGAAGACTGCTCTTCTGGTCGTGGACATGCAGAACGGCTTCATGATGGAAGGCGTCGCGCATTCGCTCTGCCGCGAAGCGGTCGACATCGTTCCCAATATCAACCGGATCGCGGCGGCTCTGCGGCGCAGCGGCGGGACGGTCGTATGGATTCAGAACGCGGTCACCGACGAGACATTGGAGAGCTGGTCCATCCGGGTGGAAATGGATGGTCCAAAGAGGACCGCCACACGGGTGCAATCCATGGCGCCCGGAACCAAAGGGCATGCCCTGTGGGCCGCCCTCGAAACCCAACCTGACGATCTCTTTGTGCAGAAGACGCGGTTTTCCGCCTTCATTCAGGGATCGTCCGATCTGGAAGCGCAGCTGAGAAGCCGCGGAATCGATACCGTTATCGTGACCGGCACCGTGACCAATATCTGCTGCGAGTCGACCGCACGCGACGCCATGATGCGAAATTTCCGCACGATCATGGTCACGGACGGGAATGCCGCCATGAGCGATGACATGCACAATGCCTCGCTCGCGGCGTTCTATGTGCGCTTTGGCGATATCATGTCGACGGATCATCTGATCGGCGTGCTGGACGCGAATGCGTCCGTACGCACCGCGGCGCAATAGGTGGCATCAGGCGCTGGCGGCCAGATCGGGCGCTTTTTTCGTTGTCTGCCGATCAAGGTTCCGCGGCAAATGGCACGTCACGCGCGTTCCGCCACCGTCGCTGGATTCCAGTTCCACCCAGCCGCCATGCAGCTCGACGAACCGGTTGACGAGCGCAAGCCCCAGCCCCGCGCCCGGACGTCCGACCGCATTTCCCTTGGCGGTAAAGCGTTCGAAGGCGGACGGCTGGAAATCG
>DATARE010000351.1:0-11372 GCA_036264295.1 Micropepsaceae bacterium
CTCTTCGCCGAGTTTCTTGGCGCATTTCAGCGTGCCTGCATCGAGCAGCTTGGCGGTGTATGACATTTTTGGGTCGGCGCCTTTGCGTTGCGCGACGCGTTCGAACAGCCGGTCGAGGGGATGAGTCGTCATGCGCGGCAGTTTGGAACGAGTGTCTGCCGCGCGCAATCTCAGATCGGACTATTAGGCTAAGCGGCTTTCTCTTGCGCGATCCAGCGTTCGATCTTGGCATCGAGAATGGGTAGCGGCATGGCGCCGTCCTTCAGGATTGCATCATGGAACCGGCGAATGTCGAATTTCGCCCCGAGCGAGGCCTGCGCCCGCGCCCGCAAATCCAGGATCTCCCGCTCGCCGATCTTGTAGGAAAGCGCTTGCGCCGGAATGGCGATGTAGCGATCCACCTCTTCCGCCGCTTCGTTCCGCGGCAGGCCGGCATGGGTTTCGAGGAAGGCAATTGCGGCTTCGCGCGTCCAGCCCAGCCAATGGATGCCGGTGTCCACCACAAGCCGCGAAGCGCGCCAGGCATCGAAGGACAGTGCGCCGAACTTCTGGTACGGATCGCTGTAGAGCCCAAGCGCAGGCCCCAGCGTCTCGGCATACAGCGCCCACCCTTCGGTGAAGGCGGTTTCTTCGCCGAAGCGGCGGAACTGCGGCAGCGCGCGGTTTTCCTGGGTCATGGCCACTTGCAGGTGATGGCCCGGAATACCCTCATGCACTTCGAGCACTTCGCTGGTGTAGGTCGGCCGCTCAGCCAGATTGAAATCGTTCAGAAAGACGGTGCCCGGACGGTTGCCGCCGCCGGGCGTATATTCCGCAGCCGGCCTGTCTGACGCGACATAGGATTCATAGAAGCGAAAATTCAGATTCGCCTTTGGCTTGTTCAGGAAGAGTTCGCCCAGATGCGCGTTCACCGTGTCGCGCACGCGGGCGAATTCGGCGAGCATGGCGGCGCGATCCTTGAACCTGAAACGCGGATCGCTGTGCAGGAATTGCCGGAATTGCGCCAGCGAACCGGAAAACCCCGCTTCGGCTTTTGCTTTCTCCATCTCGGATTCGATGTGGCCGAGATCGGCAAGGCCCATGGCGTGAATGGCGTCGGGCGTCAGGT
The DNA here is from genome assembly GCA_036264295.1 of Micropepsaceae bacterium. Taxonomy (GTDB): domain Bacteria; phylum Pseudomonadota; class Alphaproteobacteria; order Micropepsales; family Micropepsaceae; genus CAIYRG01. The sequence continues at coordinate 1,109 of DATARE010000351.1, forward strand.
CCGACGTTGTCTCGCTTCGGACGAGATAGAGATACATCTCCTTGCCGCCGGGAATGGCCGAGAGTCCGATCGCGTCGCGGGCATGCGGCAGATATTCGCTGTTCAAAAAGGCGAGCAGCCGGCGATAGGCGGGCAGCAGCTGCCCTTCGACCGCTTCGCGATACGCGCTCTCGATACGGGCGCGTTCGCTGCCGGCAATCCCGGCTGGCATGGTCTTGAGCGGCGTCATGAAAAGACTGTCATCGGCATTGTCCGGCGCAAAGCTTTGGGCTTGCGCGATCATGCGCATCACGATGGCACGGGGTTGCACCACGCCGCGCGTGATTCCTTCGCGCATATTGGCAATCGCCGAATCGATGGTGTTCGTGAAGCGCAAGATGCGGCGGATGGCTTCGTCGTAATCTTTCGGTTGGCCCCACGGGCGTTCGGCCCGCGCCTGCATGCTGCGCGGAAAGATGATCTGGGCGCCGTCGAACTGATTGAGCGCGAGCAGCTGGAAATTTTCCGCGATACCGGGCTTCAACTCACGGGCTTCGTCATCGAGCGACCAGCGGAAGATCTCGTAGGAAAGGGAATCCTGCGCCTTCAATGCCGACGCATCGATTGCCGCGAGTTTGCTGCGCGTGTTCTCATTGAGACGGCGCTGCGCGGTCAATGCGGCCGCGCTCGCCGCCGCGTCGTAACGATCATTGTCGCGCTCGGCCAGATTGGGCCGCAGCCTAAGTTCGGCGGCGCGGTAATCGCGCATGAGTTTGGTGAGATCGGCGCCGGAATCCGCAAAGGCCGGTCCCGCGAGCAAACCGGCGATGCCGAGCGCGATGAGGAATTTGCAATGCCGCATGGGCGCCTCTTTGCTGCGAGCTTGCAGCAGAATGATGGCGCGCGCCATTCAGGCGTTGAACTTTTCGTGACCGGACGCTCGGTTACAGACCCACCATGGCCCGTACGGCTTCCGGTTTCAGGCCCGTTTCGCGCAGGCTTTTCAGGGTGGCGGCGCGGTCGCGTTTGGAGAATTTGCGTCCCGCCGCATCGAGGATCAGCCGGTGATGGGCATAGGCGGGTGTGGGAAGATCGAGCAGCGCCTGGAGCAGACGCTGGATATGGGTGGCAGCAAACAGATCCTCACCCCGGGTCACCAGGGAAATCCCCTGCAAGGCATCGTCGATCACCACGGCCAAATGATAGCTCGCCGGCAGTTCCTTGCGCGCCAGCACCACATCGCCCAACAGTTCCGGCCGGGCCTGTTGAAGTCCGTGCTCACCATTCGGCCCATGGCCGCGTTCTTCGAAGGTCAAATCCCGGCCAGCCAGCTGCTGCGCTTTGCCCATATCGAGCCGCAGCGCATAGGCCGCCCCTTGGGCGATTCCCCGGGCGCGAATCTCTTGGCTCAAGCCGCGGCAGGTGCCGGGGTAAAGCGGCCCGTCCGGCGACAGCTCGGAGGCCGTCGGCGCAATCCCGGCACGCGCGATTTCCTCGGCAATGTCCTTGCGGGTGCAGAAGCAGGGATAAAGCAGGCCCTTTGCTTCGAGCCGGTTCAGCGCGGCCGCATAATCGGCGAAATGCTCCGACTGACGCCGCACCGGTTCCGGCCAATGGAGCCCAAGCCAGCGCAAATCTTCGAAAATCGCTTGCTCGTATTCGGGGCGCGCGCGGGCGAGGTCAATATCTTCGATGCGCAGATGAAAGGCGCCGCCAGCGGAACGCGCCGCTTCGAACGCGGTCAGCGCGGCAAAGGCGTGGCCCAGATGCAGAAATCCGGTTGGACTTGGCGCGAAGCGGGTGACAATCATGGGCTGACGAATCTACACGGAAAAATCGCGCATGAGCACGCTTGATGGTCCACGCATGCCGCCGGCGCGCCCGCCGGCCACCCATCTGGTGGTGCTGTGTCATGGCTACGGCTCTGACGGCAACGATCTGATCGGGCTTGCGCCGCATTGGCGCAACATTCTTCCCACGGCAGCCTTTGTCTCGCCCAATGCGCCGGAACGTTGCGCCATGGCGGGGGCGGGCTATCAATGGTTCCCGCTCTCCCGCATGGACCCCCAGGAAACCTTGCGCGGTTCGCAAAACGCGGCGCCGAAATTGGATGCTTTCCTCGATGAGGAATTGGCGCGTTTGAATTTGACGGGCGACAAGCTTGCGCTGATCGGTTTCAGCCAGGGCACCATGATGTCGCTCTATGTGGGTTTGCGGCGCAAACCCGCGCCGGCGGCGATTGTCGGCTTTTCCGGCATGCTGGCCGGGGGAGAAACGCTGCCGCATTTGGACAATGCCCCACCGGTCCTGTTGCTCCATGGCGACATGGATCAGGTGATTCCGCCCCAGGCGCTCTTCATGTCGGCGAATGCGCTCGGGGCCATCGGCGTTCCGGTGCAATGGCACATGAGTAAGGGGCTGGGACACGGAATCGATCCCACGGGTCTGGGACTTGCGGGCCAATTCCTGGCGGATGCCTTTGCAGGCAAAAAGGCGCGGACGGGACCCGTCGCCACTCCCGGCGGACGATAGTCGAACCGCGCGATTCGCCTTATAATTTGAGCGGGCGAGGTAATCGCGAGCGACGGGAACGCCGATGAGAAAATTCCTGGCTCTGTCCGCCGTGCTGATTTTGCTTGGAGGGTGCGCCACGTCCAAGAGCGTGATGCTGGCGGATGACAGCGCATTGATATCCGCCCATGGCAGCAGTCCTGCCGATCGCGAGAAGGTCATCCAGGATGTGCTGGCGGAAGCCGCCAAAACCACGGCCGCGCATGGCTACCGCTATTTCATCATTCTCAAAGCGCAGGATGCGAGCCATTCGGGCGTGGCAAGCGTGCCGGATCGCATTGCGGTGCGCGCCGGGCCCCCCAATTTGAGCAGGCCGGGTGCGAGCTACGTCGCCTCGTCGCGCAACGTCCCTTATCTCAGGCCAGGGCTCGACATCACCATTCGCATGTTCCGGGAAGGCGAAATCGATCCCACGATCATGGGTGTCTGGAACAGCGATGGAACCATGGGCCCGCCGCTCGACAAAGCGCCCAATCCCAAGGAAAGACCGCGGCGTCCGTCAAAATTTACGGGATGATGTCGCAGGGCCTGTGGCGTAATCCTGAAGGGCCTGTCCGATTTTCGGGATCAGCGTTGCCCAGTCGCCGAATTTTTCGCAGGCGAACACGCGGCTGCTGCGATACCAGGGATAATGGTCGGTGCCGAGCTGCGGCCACACGCGGGTGGGCAGGATGAACCAGGTCTCGCGTCCCAGCGCGCCGGCCATCGCGGCAGCGGCGGTGGGCGCCGAAATCACCAGATCGCAGGCATCGGTTCGGGCTGCGGCGCCGTCGAGATCGTTCCTGAGATCGAGGTCGGCGAAATTGTGGATCGTAATGCCGAATTTCTCATAGGCGTGCGCCAGCTCGGCTGTCACCTCGCCATATTGCAGATTGACGAAGGTCACGCCCGGAATGTTGAGGATCGGTCCCCAAAGGTCGAGCGGGCTGTAATATTTGCCGCGTTTGGCGCCCATGACCATCGAACGCCAGCAGACGCCGACATAAGGTCCCGGTCCCAGCGCCTCGAGCCGGGCACGAAACTGTGCGCGCTTGTCGGCGTCGGCCTTGAGGAACGCTTCGCCGGGGAAATCCGAGATATTTTTGCGGAAAATGTGCAGCGGCGTGCCGACGGGCGCGTAGAAATCCGGATCGCCTTTTTCGCGCGCCCAGTGAAAGATCCGCACCGGCTTGTCTTCCAGCTTGCCATCGTCATAGGTGCCCACTTCGGCTTTCGGAAAGGAGCGCTGGAAGATCGGCACGAGCCTGGGATCGACCGCAATCTGAAGCTTGCCGTCTTCGCCCACGGCGCGTTGCACATCCGGCAAGATGTTCGAGAACATCAACTCATCGCCCAGACCCTGTTCGCCCACAATGAGGATGCGCTTGCCATCCAGCGGTTCGCCGCGCCAAAGCGGCGCCTTGGTGTAATGCAGCAGCCAGGCCCGGAATTCGGGCGCGTGGCGGATTTCATATTCCTTGAACCCCTCTTCGAGCTTGCCAAGACCGATCAGGCAGACGCTACGGGAATGACGGCTTTCGACCTTTTCGTGGGCGTTGGACGCGATACGCAGGGCCGCGTCATAGGCTTCGAGCGCTTCGCCCAGCCGGTCCAGATGCATGTAGGAATAGCCGAGATTGTGAAACACCCGCGCGAATTTGGGATCCAGCCGCAAGGCTTCCTGATAGAAGACCAGACCCTCATCGGCGCGGCCTTCTTCGGCGAGCGCGGTGGCGAGCGAATTCCACAGCATCGCGGCTTCGGGCATGCGCATGATCGCGTCGCGCAACGTGTCGATGGCCGCATTCAGATTGCCTTTGTCGCGCTGGATGCTGCCGAGATTGTTGTAACCCGCGGGCGATTCGGGCCGTCTCTCGATGAACAGACGGAACATGCGTTCCGCCCCGTCGAGAAGATTGAGATTCCAGGCGGTCAGACCGAGGTTGAGCAGAAGGTCGGCATCGTCGGGATCGAGCGCAAAGGCGCGTTCATAGGTGACAAGCGCCTTGTGCAGATGACCCATCCTGTCCAGCGTGATGGCCAGAAGATGAAAGGCCTGCGCATTGGTTTCGTCGGCTTCCGTCGCCTGCAGCGAATATTTGGCGGTCTTGATCGTGTCGCCACGCTTCCAGGCCTTGAGTGCGCGCTGCAGCAATTTGTTGGAGCGCACGCGTGCGGCGATGGTGGCCACCGCCAGCGTTGCCGCTTCGACGCGGGCCAGCGCCTCGTCGGTTGCCCCCACGACGGTATTCGAATCGTAATCGGGTGGATTGAGCCGCGCGGCTTGGGCCATGGTGTGTCTCCCTGTGCCCTATAAAGCGGCCATCACAGCTAAATTTGCGTAAACGATTTTCGTTTAGGCGGGCATCGGCATGGAAGCGGAATGTTAACCAGTTCGCCTCTACATTTGCCTCCGATCTTGCATCAGACCGCACATCGCCCACGCAAAACCGCGAGGAAATCCAATGCCGCTGAAGCTTTCGCTAAAACCTGGCGAAAAATTTGTTTTGAATGGTGCGGTTCTCGCCAATGGCGACAAGCGCGCCAGCTTCGTGATTCAGAACAAGGCCTGCATCCTTCGCGAGAAGGACATCATGCAGCCGGAAGGCGCGGACACGCCCGCCAAGCGCATCTATTTCCCGATCATGATGATGTATCTCGATGGCGATGAAACGGACGTTTATTACAGCCAGTTCGCGCAGCGCATGACCGAATTCATGGGCGCGATCCATGACCGCAAAACGCTCACGACCTGTGTCGACATCAGTCGCGATGTCATAAGCGGCGCCTATTACAAGGCGCTCGTCAAGTGCAGGAATCTTTTCGAGTTCGAAGAGGAACGGCTAAACTATGGCACTTCAGGCATATCAAAAAACGCAGCGTGCGACTGAGAATTCGAGAGGCGTCGAGTACCGGCTCTTCGGGCAGGTCACGGGTGCGCTGATGCAAGCACAGAGCGCCGGTGCCACCGGGAAGATTCTGATCGAGGCAATCGATTGGAATCGCCGGATGTGGAGCACGTTTGCCATCGACTGCATGGATGAGGGCAACAAGCTGCCCAACAATTTGCGTGCGCAAATTGTGTCGCTGTCGATATGGGTCACCAAATATTCAAGCCAGGTGACGCAGAAGGGCGCCTCGCTGGAGCCCTTGATCGACATCAACCGCACCATCATGCAGGGCCTTCAGGGCAGTCCTGCCTGATCTTTCGGGCCGTTTCGATTCGGCCGGGAAGCGCCGCCCTAACAGGAGAATGCATCATGGTCCCGGTCCTCGAGGCAAGCCGCACAACCGCTCAACATCTTCCGCAATTGCGCATCGGCCTGGCGGAACTCACCACGATGGCCTTCAACGGCGCCGATCTGGGACCGCTTTGGAACAGTCTGATCGAGGAGATTGCCGCCGATCCTTCTCGCACGGCTGCGGTGATGGACATGTCGGCAATTGCGCAATTGCTCGGCGATCAGAAGAGCGGGCTCGCGCTTCAGGCGGGCGCACTCAATATCGAACGGCTTTATCGCTTGCGCTGCCGCGCCGCTGAACCGCGGCTTAGAGTTTTGGCACTGGCGGCCGCGACCGACATCGGCGGAAACACGCCGATCGAATTCCTCCTCGAAGATTCCGATATCGAACTCTATACGCTTTATGTCGTTCCGGGAGCGCCGCTGCCGAACCCATTGCCCGAACACGACATTGCCTTTGTCGTCGCTCCGGCCTCGGAATCCACGCGCGATTCGCTCGCCGCCATCGACAACCTCACCAAGACCTGGCCGCGCCCGGTGCTGAATCTGCCCCATCGCGTTGCGGAACTGGATCGCGACCGGCTGCATGTTCTCTTGAAATCGATACGCGGTCTCGACATGCCCATGACGGCGCGCATTTCAAGGACGCGTCTTGCCGAGATTGGTGCGCGACCGATAGTGCCGCACGACATTTTGGATGGCGGGGATTTTCCGCTGATTGTCCGCCCGCTGGATTCGCATGCCGGCCGCGGCCTCGCCAAGCTGGAGGGGCCTGCGGATATCGAGCTCTACCTTGCCGAACGGCCGGAGGACGAATTCTTCGTCTCCCGCTATGTCGATTACAGCAGCGCCGATGGTTTGTTCCGGAAATATCGCATCGTCTTCGTCGATGGCCACCCCTTCGCTTGCCACATGGCGATCTCGGACCAATGGAAGATCTGGTACCTCAACGCCGATATGAGCGAAAGCGCGGAAAAGCGCGCCGAGGAAGAGCATTTCATGACGCACTTCGATGAGGAATTCGTCCTGCGTCATCGGAGCACGTTCCAAGAAATGGTCCGCAAAATCGGGCTGGAATATTTTGCCATCGATTGCGCGGAAACCCAGGCCGGCGAACTGCTGCTGTTTGAGGGCGACAACGCAATGATCGTCCACAATATGGATCCGGGCGCGACCTTTCCGTACAAGCCGCCGCAGATGCGCAAGATCTTCGATGCCTTCGCGGCCATGTTGCACAAATATTCGGGATGTTCCGCCGCGCGCGCTGCATGAACAGGGAAAAGGAAATTTCCGAAGTGGCCGGCGCCACGCTCGATCCCACGGATTGGCGTGACATACGCAGGCAAGGGCACCAGATGCTCGACGACATGTTCGATTATCTCGAACATATTCGCGAGCGGCCGGTTTGGCAGCCGGCTCCCGATGCCGTACGCGCCCGCTTCCAGGAAACGCTGCCGACAGAACCCGCCGCGTTGGCCGACGTCTATGACGAATTTCGCCAAAACATTCTTCCCTATACGACCGGCAATGCGCATCCGGGATTTATGGGTTGGGTCCATGGCGGCGGCACGGCTGTCGGAATGCTCGCCGAAATGCTTGCTGCGGGATTGAACGCCAATCTGGGCGGCCGCGATCACATGCCCATCCAGGTGGAGCGGCAGATCGTCGAATGGATGCGGCAATTGTACGGCTTTCCGCAAACCGCCAGTGGCCTTTTCGTCACCGGAACCTCGATGGCCAATCTGATTGCGGTGCTGGTGGCCCGCACGACGGCATTGGGGACAGACGCGCGCAGCGAAGGTGTTGCGCCGAAAGGTTCGCGGCTCAGAGCCTATACCTCGGCGGCCGCCCATGGCTGCATCGGCCAGGCGATGGATTTGTCGGGCCTCGGAACGGGAGCGCTTCGCCGCATTCCCACGGATGGCACGCACCGGATGGACATCGCAGCCTTGCGCGCGGCTATTGATGCGGACCGCCGCGCCGGCTTGCAGCCCTTTCTTGTTGCCGCGACCGCGGGCACCGTCGATACAGGAGCGATCGACGATCTCGAAGCGGTGGGCCGGATCTGCCGTGAGCAAAATCTCCAGTTTCACGTCGATGGCGCGTATGGCGCGCTTGCCGCATTGTCGGGTGCGCTGAAACATCGCCTTGCCGGCATCGAACTGGCCGATTCGATCGCCTTCGACTTTCACAAATGGGGCCAGGTGCCCTACGATTCCGGTTTCATCCTGGTGCGCGATGGCGTCCGTCACCGTGAAACTTTCGTGGCGCCGACGGCCTATCTTCGCCGTGAAACGCGCGGGCTCGCAGGCGGTGATTTCTGGCCGTGCGATTACGGCCCGGATCTTTCGCGTGGCTTTCGCGCGCTGAAAACCTGGTTCACGTTGAAAACATACGGCACCGAAAGACTGGGCGCGGTCATCGACAGAAGCTGCGCTCTGGCCCGCTATTTGGAAAAGCGCGTTCTGGACGAGCCTCAATTGGAACTGCTTGCGCCGGCGCAACTCAATATCGTCTGCTTCCGGTTTCGGGCGCGGGATATCGATCGCGTGAATGGCGATATCGTCGCCGAACTGCACGAATCGGGAATTGCGGCGCCGTCCACCACGATTCTCAATGGGCAGCTCGCGATCCGTGCGGCTTTCGTCAATCACCGTACCCAGCCCGAAGATGTCGATGCCCTCATAGAAGCGACGCTTCGCTTTGGACGTGCAAAGGCTCAACCCGCTTCGCAATTCGAAGCCGAGGACATTTCTGTTAGCCCCAATCGGCATCGCGGCTATCAGCCGGCGCCTGAGAGCGTGGCGGCCATGACGGCCTGGGAATGCCCATCCCTTCTCTGAAGCCCGCTCAACACGCGTCAGCTTTCCAAGAAATCCTTTGCCACAAAGCCCTGTTCCCGTCGCGATGGGCGCCCTTTCGTACCCGGATCTTGCATTTTGCCTAGCGTGTCCGGTCCGCACGGCAGAATTTTCCCTACCGCCGTGCGCCGCTGACGAGAAATTGCATAGAACAATCAGTCAGTTACATAATTAATGCCGGTTGGCACGCAGGTTGCACATCACGGAGCAGGCATGAGGCGCTAGTCGCCCGCACGCCGGCAGCGGCCAAGAAGGGCATAGGAGAGCAACCATGTTAAGCGTGAATACCAACACCGGTGCGATGATCGCGCTGCAATATTTGAACAAGACCGAAGCGGATATGCAGACCACGCAGACGCATATCAATACCGGTCTTAAGGTTGCGACCGCTAAGGACGACGGCGCGACCTTCGCCATCGCCCAGAACATGCGCGGCAACGTGTCGGGCTATCAGGCGGTTTCGGACAGCCTCAACCGCGGCGTCTCGACCGTCGACGTGGCGCTCTCCGCGGGCCAGTCGATTTCCGACCTGCTGAACGAGTTGAAGTCGAAGGCGCTTGCCGCCGCCGACGCCTCGCTCGATACCGCGAGCCGCAATGCGCTGAATGCGGATTTCACCGCTCTGCGCGATCAGATCACCGCCATCGTCCAGAACGCGAATTTCAACGGCACCAATCTGGTGGACGGTTCGGTGAGCAGCATCACGGCGCTGGCTTCCGCTGACGGTACGAAGAAGATCACGGTCTCCGGCATTCCCTTGAAGCTTTCCGGCACGGTCGTCACCATCAAGACCACATCGACGATTTCGACTCAGGCGAAAGCCTCGGCGATGATCTCCACCATCAACACCTCGGTCCAGAATGTGAACGCCGCGTTGGCGAAACTGGCCGCCGGTTCAAAGAAGTTCACCATTCAGAACGACTTCGTTTCGAAGCTGGTGGATACGCTGAATTCCGGTATCGGCAATTTGGTGGATGCGGACATGGCGCAGGAAAGCGCCAAGCTGCAATCCTTGCAGGTCAAACAGCAGCTCGGTGTGCAGGCATTGTCAATTGCCAACGCACAGCCACAGATCATTCTGTCTCTGTTCAAGTAATCGCGCCTCCTCTTTTAGGCCGCTTATGGAGCCGGTTCCGTTTTCACGGAATCGGCTTCATGCTTTTTGGGCTTATGGTTCACGCGCCCGGCAAGATTTACCAAGTTCGCCCGGCAGGAAATTCCCTTCTTAGGCAGGAACTGCCGGGGTAGCGCGCATGCGGATGGTTTCTGCCGAGTCGCAAATTTCCTCCGCGCACCTTCGGCTTATTGGTTAACGCATCTTGGCCGGCGAATGGCACACCGCTTGCGATAGGAGGTTTGGGAAAAATTCCCCGGAGCATAACGCTCCCATGTAAACCAGAACGGAGGCTTTAATGCTTAGCGTAAATACCAATGTCGGCGCGATGGCTGCGCTGCAATTCCTCAACCAGACTCAATCTCAGTTGCAGACGACGCAGAGCCACATCAATTCGGGCTTGAAAGTCGCCACCGCGAAAGACAATGGCGCGGTCTACGCCATCGCGCAGAACATGCGCGGCAACGTGGCCGGCTATTCGGCCGTCAGCGACTCCTTGAACCGCGGCGTTTCGACCG
>DATARE010000393.1:0-2780 GCA_036264295.1 Micropepsaceae bacterium
CGGCCACAATCCAAGCAATGTTGCACAGAGCCAAGCCTTCTTCATGATTCCCTCCCGTGAAGTCATGCAAAACGGCAAGCGCGAAGCCCGAAATATACGCCGAATGCCGCCGCTTCGCACCGGCAAACAACTCAAGCGGCAACATTCCTGTGCTATGATCGGGCCGCGCTCCGAAGAGCTTGGGAGGGCCTAACAATGAGGATATTTTTTGGATCATGGGCTGCACTTGCGCTGTGCACGTCCTCGTTCGCCTCGGCTGCTTCTTTCCCACCCTCGGCACCTGCTCCGGATTTTTCTGGAATCTGGTGGCACCCCTCCCTTCCCGGACCTGAGCCGCTGGCATCGGGTCCCACGACGGTGACAAACCGTTCGCGCCGCAACGGCACCAGCGATTACGGTCAATTGGTCGGCGATTACACCAATCCGATCCTGAAGCCCGAAGCGGCGGCCGTCGTAAAGAAATTCGGCGATATGTCGCTGGCCGGAAGGGTCTATCCCAATCCCGCCAACCAATGCTGGCCGGAGCCCGTGCCGTTCATCTACAAGAATTTCGGGCTTCAGCTCCTGCAGAAGCCGGACGAGATCATCATGCTTTACGAGCAGGATCATGAATTTCGCCATGTGCGCATGAACCAGCCGCATCCGGCGAAACTGACACCCTCCTGGTATGGCGATTCCGTCGGGCATTATGAGGGCGACACGCTCGTCATCGACACCATCGGCACAAAAGCGGATCAACCCTTTCCCATGCTCGATCTCTACGGCACGCCTTACACCAAGGCCCTGCATGTCGTGGAGCGTTACCGGCTCATCGATTATGAAGATGCGAAGGACGGCTTGGAACGCAACAAGAAAGAGAATTTCCCCGCCGGGCCCGGTCTCGACCCGAATTACCGCGGCAAATATCTGCAACTCACCTATACGGTGGAAGACGAAGGCGTGTTCACCACGCCGTGGTCCGCCACGATTACCTTTGGACGCGGCTCCGACATTTGGCCGGAAACCGTTTGCGCCGAAAATGTGCATGTCTATTACGACAAGGACGAACGGGTCCCCATTGCTGCCAAGCCGGATTTTTAGCGGATGCAAAGCAAAGGAATATCGGCCAGAGCCGCCTTTCTAACCGCGTTGGGGTTTTGTCTTTGCGCGCTCGGCATTGCCGCGTACGCTGCGCCTGGCCCTCAGGCAAGCGCCGTACCGGATTTCTCGGGCTATTTCGTGCGCATTGGCGATCTGTGGTTCGATCCCGTCGATGACAACAAGGACGGCAAGCCGATTGGTCCGCTCCCGCTGGATGGTCCCGATGCCGAAAACATCTATGCCGGAGATTCCAGCAATCCCATTCTGCAGCCATGGGCCCGCGACATTGTCAGGGGCAATGCTGAATCCGAAATTCATCTTCAGCATGTCTACACGGCGGACGATTCTTGCTGGCCTTCCGGCGTACCCCAGGCGGTGAACCTGCTCGACGAAGTGCAATTCCTGCAGACCAAAGATCGCGTCACGATCCTCTATCGGCGCGATCATCAGGTGCGACGAATTTGGCTCAACCGGCCGCATTCCGCTCGCCCCAAATCATCCTGGTATGGCGAATCGGTCGGCCATTACGAAGGCGATACGCTGGTCATCGACACCATCGGCCTGAAGGCGCACAAAATGTCCGTCGTCGATCCCTTCGGCACGCCGCACACCGACAAAATCCATGTCATTGAGCGTTACCGGCCTTATCCGACGCCTTTCGGCAAACGGCTCGAGGTCATTGTCCGGGTTGACGATCCCGGTGCGTTCACCAAGCCATGGAAAGGCATGGCGGAATATCAGCAGGACCGAAGCGTGACCGCGTTCGAAGAAATGGCCTGTGCGGAGAACAATCGCGATTTTGCCGACGGCAAGACCTTCGGCACCATTCCGGTAGAAATGCACCCAGCGTTCTAGCTGGGCTAACGCTGTGAAACGCCGGAAGTCGTGTCGCCTTTCCTCGCTGTTGCCGTGGGAGCTGGCCCGGTGGCGTTCGCGCCCAAAACTTTCACCGCGGTGCTGGACGTGCCGGCTTTGTCGAATTTGAACGTGAGAATAAAGCTGTCGCCTTCTTTCAGCGGCGCCTTCAGCCCGACGAGATTCAGATAGCGGCCGCCCGGCGCAAAATTCACCGTCCCGCCCGCGGGCACGTCGATGGCGGGCACCGGCACGGCCCGCCCCATTTCGTCGTGCAATTCGACCTTTTGGGCCATGGCGGCATCGACGCCCAGGAGCTTGTCGGGGTCTTTGGCGCTAACGATGTGAAAATACACCGGCGCAGCCGTAGCCGTGCCGCTGGCGCGCGCCCAAGCCTCTGTAATGTCGATATTCGCTTTGGCCGCGAGTGCGGCGGCGCGTGCCCTGGCCGCGTTATCACCCGTGGGCGCGCCAGGTGTGGCGGGTGCACCGGGTGTCGCGGGCGCGCCGGGTGCCGGGGCGGGAGCAGGCGTCGTGCCGGGTGCCGGCAAGGGCAATGTTCCCTGGGCGAAGGCCGTCAAAGACCCGCAGAGCAACAAAGCGCCGGTGGCCGCCGCCCAAACCGGCAAGGCGTTGCGCGCTGTTCCGCGCCGCAGTTTCATATTGGGCATGGCTTCCTCCCTGGGAGACTCATAAAAGGGGTCGAATTCTAGCGTTCCAACGGCGCTTTGGTTGCGCTTTCGATTAAGGCATTCCTGAGGACGGATCCCGAGGTCGAACCCTTATAGTCCAGCTGGCGTTTTCGCTTAAGGAGAAGATTGCGCGGATGATGGGTAAAATTCTCG
>DATARE010000405.1:0-23641 GCA_036264295.1 Micropepsaceae bacterium
TCCTCCAACAGCCCGGTATCCGGCGTCGGCATTCTCGCCATCGTCACCTGTGCGGCGATGTTGCTGCTCGTCTCACCGCCGACGGCGCAGACCGCCCCGGCCCTGGTCGCTTTGGCGCTTTTCACGACGGCCATCGTGTTCGGCGTCGCGGTGACGTCAAACGACAATTTGCAGGATTTGAAGACCGGCCAATTGGTCGGCGCGTCACCCTGGCGGCAGCAGATTGCGCTTATCATCGGCATCATTGCGGGCGCTTTGGTGATACCGCCGATCCTGAATCTTTTGGCGCAGGCTTATGGCTTTGCCGGTTCGCCCCATCTTTCGGCAGTGACCGCAAGGCCCCTGCCCGCCCCGCAGGCGAACCTGATTTCGACGCTGGCAATGGGCGTCATCGGCCACAAACTCGATTGGAACATGATCGGCATCGGCGCAGGTCTTGGCGCCGCCATCGTGGCATTGGACAGTTTTCTTGGCTCGCGCAATTGGATGCGATTGCCGCCACTCGCCGTCGGCATGGGCATTTATCTTCCGATGTCGGCGACGCTGCCGGTGACCGTCGGAAGTCTGATCGGCTGGTGGTACAATCGCCGCGTGGCGAACGGGCCAGAGCCCGCACGCGCGACGCATCTGGGTATTCTGGTGGCCTCAGGCATGATCGTGGGCGAAAGTCTGTTCGGCGTGCTTCTCGCGGGGCTGATCGTTGGTTTCAACAGCGATGCCCCGCTGGCGCTTGTGGCGGAGGATTTTCCGGCCGCCAATGCGGTCGGCGCGCTCGCGTTCCTTGGCGGAATCGGAGTTCTCTATGGCTGGATGCTGCGCCGGAGGGCATTTGTGAGATGAGCACCATCGCTGTTCCTGCCGCGGACATCCACCCAAGAGAACGCACGCTGCTGGGCCATCCCCTCGGGCTTTCGGTTCTGTTCGGGACGGAGATGTGGGAGCGCTTCTCCTATTACGGCATGCGCGCGATCCTCATCCTGTATCTGACGAATTTTCTTCTGCTTCAACCCGTCGCCGCGAACGTCATCGGCCATAACGCCATCAAGGCGCTGTTCGAAAGCTTCACCGGTCCGCTGAACGTCCAACAATTCTCCTCGATGATTTACGGCAGCTACACGGCGTTCGTGTATTTGACGCCGTTTTTCGGCGGCATCATCGCCGATCGCTGGCTGGGTCAGCGCTACACCGTCATCATCGGGGCCATCACCATGGCGGTGGCCGAATTCACCCTGATGGTGCCGGAATTGTTTTTCCTTGGGCTGCTGCTGCTCATCCTCGGCAACGGGTTCTTCAAGCCGAATATCTCGACACAAGTCGGCAGCCTCTATCCGCCCAATGACAGCCGCATCGACCGCGCTTATTCCATCTTCTATGTCGGCATCAATGTGGGTGCATTCTTTTCGCCGCTGATCGCAGGCACGCTGGGCGAGGAGATCGGTTATCGCTGGGGTTTTTGCGCCGCCGGTGGCGGCATGGTCATCGGCTTCTTCATCTATATGATCGGCATGCGCACGCTGCCGCCGGATCGTGTCGCCCGCCTGAAGGCACATACCGAAGCCAAGAAGCCAATGACGGCCCAGGATTGGAAAGCTGTCTTCGCGCTGATCCTGCTGTGCATTCCCACCACGTTCTTTTGGGCCACCTATGAGCAGCAAGGCAATACCATCGCGCTGTGGGCGCAGGACTTCACCGATCGCCGGCTTATTCCCGGAATCATCGATTGGCAGATTCCCGTGACCTGGTTCCAGGCGTTCAATCCGTTCCTGATCGTGACACTGACGCCGCTGATCGTGACGCTCTGGGCGCGGCAGTCGAAGAAGGGCACCGAGCCCTCCACGGTCACCAAGATGGCGCTCGGGCTGTTTCTGCTGGCCGCGTCCTATGTGATCATGGCGGGCGCCGCCTATGTTTCGCCGAACGGCCACGCGAGCTGGCTCTGGCTGTTGGCGTTTTTCGCTGCCATCACGCTGGGCGAGCTTTATCTGTCTCCCATTGGCCTTGCTCTTGTCGCGCGTGTCGCGCCGGCGTCAATCCTTTCCATGATGATGGGGCTTTGGCTGATGACGAGTTTCACCGGCAATCTGCTACAGGGCTATATCGGCACCTATTTCTCGCTCATGGACAAGGTGCATTTCTTTCTCTTGTGCGCGGGCATCGGTGCCGCGGCGGGCGTGGCGACCTGGGTGTTCAATTACCCCTTGAAGCCCATCCTCGAGGAGTAGCGATGAAACGCAAAGACACCAAGCTTGTCGAAGCCGGACTCGATCCTGCGCTGCATGCGGGCGCCGTGAACATTCCGGTCTATCGCGCATCGACGATTCTGTTTCCCGATCTGGAAACCATGCGCACCGAGGGACAGGCCTATACCTATGGCCGGCGGGGCACGCCCACGACGCGCGCGCTGGAACAGGCGCTGTGCAGCCTGGAAGGTGGCGCGCGCACCGTGCTGACACCGTCGGGACTCTCGGCCTGCACGCTCGCCATTCTTGCGACGTGCGGCGCAGGCGATCATATCCTGGTCACCGATTCCGTTTACGGACCCACGCGCGTGTTCTGCCAGAAGCTCGGGAAGCGCTACGGCATTGCCACGACCTATTTCGAGCCGACGATCGGCGCAGGAATCGCCGAACAGTTCCGCCCCGAAACCAAAGCGGTGTTTCTGGAAAGTCCGGGCTCGTTCACCTTCGAGGTGCAGGACGCGCCGGCGATTGCGCGGATTGCCCATGACCGCGGCGCGGCGGTGATCCTGGACAACACATGGGCGACGCCTTTGTATTTCGATGCGATAGGCCACGGTGTCGATCTTTCCGTTCAAGCGGTGACGAAATATATCGGCGGCCATTCCGACATCATGATGGGCGCGGTCACCGCGAATGCGGCGTGGAAGGACCGGCTGGTCGAGACCCATGGCACGCTCGGCCTCTGTGCCTCGGGCGATGAGGCCTATTTGGCGGCGCGTGGGCTGCGCACGCTCGGCGTGCGGCTGAAGCGGCAGCAGGAGAGTGCCACCGAAATCGCCGCCTGGTTGAAGATGCGCCCCGAAGTGGCGCGCGTGATCTATCCCCCGCTGCATGACGATCCTGGACACGCGCTGTGGAAGCGCGATTTCACCGGCGCATGCGGGCTCTTCAGCTTTGTGCTGCACCAGGTTTCCACTGCGGCGGTCGCCGCCATGGTCGATGGCCTCCAGCATTTTGGCCTCGGCTATTCCTGGGGAGGATTTGAAAGTCTGATCGTGCCCGGCCAAATGCCCCGCAGCTTTCCGCAGAAGCTTGAAGGCCCGATGGTACGCCTCCATATCGGCCTGGAGGACGTCGAAGACCTCAAAGCCGATTTGGCTGCCGGGTTCGAGCGCCTGCGTCAGACCGCATAAAATGCTACCAAAGACGAACAAACGAAAAAGGAGATCCGCATGGCGGTCGACGGCACCTGGAAATTGACGGTCAACACGCCGATGGGCGCGCAGGACAGCACGCTTGTGCTCACCACCGCCGGCGGGGCGCCATCCGGCACGCAAAGCGCAGGTTCGAGCGACGGCCGGCCGATTGAAGATGTCACCGTGAACGGCAACGAGGTGAGCTGGAAAACCTCCATCACGCGGCCGATGGCTCTGACGCTGGAATTTTCCGGTACCGTCGAAGGCGATTCCATTTCCGGCAAGGTGAAGCTCGGCATGTTCGGTTCGCAAAGCTTTTCGGGAGTCCGCGCCTGAGCGACGCCCCCTCCGCCTCCCCTGCTTTGCGCAGGGTCGGCACCTCCCCCGCAAATTGCAGGGGAGGAAAGCAGCGCTCTGAATTTCCTCCCCCGTTCACGGGGGAGGTGCTCGCGCAGCGAGTGGAGGGGGGATCGTGAGTCAAGAATTGATCTCAAGCGAGCAATTCCTGGCGTCCGTGACGTTCGATGCGAACGGGCTCGTTCCGGCCATCGCACAGGATGCGGCGTCCGGCGAAGTGCTGATGATGGCGTGGATGAACACGGACGCCTTGCGGCTGACGCTGGAGACCAATGACGTGACCTATTGGTCGCGCTCGCGCAAATCGCTGTGGCGCAAAGGCGAAACCAGCGGCCATACGCAGCGTCTTCTGGAAGCCTATGTGGATTGCGACGGCGACACGCTGCTTCTGAAAGTGACGCAGACCGGTCCCGCCTGCCACACCGGCGCGCGCGCCTGCTTCTTCCGGAAACTTCAGCGCTGAGCCGGTTGGCAAAGCCATGCAACTCATCCCCATCCCGCCGCAGGCACCCGCGAATTCAGGCATCGCGACGCTGGCCGGAACGCGTCTGGCGTATTGGGACACCGGCGGAAGCGGCGAGACGATCGTGCTTCTTCATCCCGCCACGGGCAGCGCCGATAGCTGGGTCCATCAGCAGCCGGTGTTTGCGAAAGCCGGTTATCGCCTCATCGCCTATTCGCGCCGGGGCTATGGCGGCTCCGATGCCGTGCCGAAAAATTATCCCGGCACGGCTGCAGGCGATCTCGACGCGCTGCTGGATTTCCTCGCCGTAAAGAAATTCCATCTCGTCGGCTCCGCCGCCGGGGGCGGCCTTGCGGTGGATTACGCGCTTTCCCATTCCCAACGGCTTCTCAGCCTCGTGGTCGCCTGCGCGATAGGCGGCGTCGAAGACGAGGATTACGCGGCACGCATTGCGAGCCTTCGCCCAAAGGGCTTCGAGGACATGCCGGCAAGCTTCCGCGAGCTGTCCCCCAGCTATCGCGTCTCCAATCCCGAAGGCGCAGATGCGTGGGCCGCGCTCGAACGCACAGCCGTCACCGGCAACAGGCATGGGCAAAAGCCGCTGAACCAGGTGACCTGGGCGCGGCTGGCCACGCTGAGGCTACCCACACTGATTATCGGCGGGGATGCCGACCTTTACATGCCGCCACCGATGCTTCGAACCTTCGCCGCACATATTCCCGGCGCAGAGCTCGTGATTGTGCCCGAGGCCGGTCATTCGCTGTATTGGGAGCAGCCCGACATCTTCAATCGGGCGGTGCTGGATTTTCTCGGCAAGCGGCGGGCTTAGCAGCTCCATCATCTGGAACTCCGCCCGAACCCATGGACGGGCGCGGCCTTTCCGTTTATGTCGCAGCCAACCGGCTATTTCTGGACTTTTCGTTGAAGGACAACACACCTGCCACTCTGGATGGGCTGCCGACGCCGCAGCGGCGGTGGGCTATTGTCACCGTCGGGCTGGCGATCTTCATCAGCATCATCGACCAGACCATCGTGAATGTGGCCTTGCCGACCATCGGCAGCGATCTGGGTATCGACGCTTCGTCCTCGGTCTGGGTCGTCAACGCCTATCAAGTGGCGATCATGTTGTCGCTGCTGCCGCTCGCTTCGGCTGGCGACATTCTGGGCTACAAGCGGGTCTATCTCACCGGACTGGGTCTGTTCGGCTGCGCGTCGCTGGGCTGTGCACTGGCGCCATCGCTGCTGATGCTTACGCTGATGCGGATAATCCAGGGGCTGGGGGCCGCCGGCGTGATGAGCGTCAACATGGCCCTGGTGCGCTTCATCCATCCTATCAACCGGTTGGGCCATGGCATTGGAATCAATGCCGTCATCATCGCCGTCTCCGCCGCCGCGGGCCCCACCATCGCCAGCTCGATTTTGGCCATTGCGCCGTGGCCCTGGCTCTTCGCGATCAATGTGCCGATCTCCATTGCGGCGGTCACCATCGGAATTTACGCCCTGCCGCAAACGCCC
The DNA here is from genome assembly GCA_036264295.1 of Micropepsaceae bacterium. Taxonomy (GTDB): domain Bacteria; phylum Pseudomonadota; class Alphaproteobacteria; order Micropepsales; family Micropepsaceae; genus CAIYRG01. The sequence goes on from DATARE010000405.1 coordinate 5,712, forward strand.
CGTACGAGTCATGCTTTCGACGTCGTAAGCGCGCTCCTGAACGCCGTGACGTTCGGCACCTTGATCATATTCTTGCATGCGTTGAGCGAGCCAACCGCGCCGGCAGTTCTTGCCGGCGAAGCCGCTCTGACATTGGTCTCCGGTGTCGTTCTTTATCGGCGGCAGATGCGCATGGCGTTACCGCTTCTTCCGGTCGACCTTCTGCGCCTGCCGATGTTTGCGCTTTCCGTCGCCACCTCGACCTGCTCGTTCACCGGTCAGACGCTCGCCCTGGTCGCCCTTCCCTTTCATTTGCACAATCTGGGTTATTCCGCGGTGGATATCGGCCTTCTGATAACCCCTTGGCCGATAGGGACCGCAGTGCTGGCGCCGATTGCGGGCAAATTGTCCGACCGCTATCCGGCGGGGCTGCTGGGCCTTTTGGGCCTGGCTGTGTTTGCGACAGGGCTTGCCGCTTTGGCCTTGTTGTCCGGTCACGCAAGCACATGGGATATTGTCTGGCGAATGGCGCTGGCCGGCGCGGGCTTCGGGCTTTACCAATCGCCAAACAACCGCACCATGCAAGCATCGGCTCCGCGCGCCCGCAGCGGCGGAGCAAGCGGCATGCAGGCGATGGCGCGGCTTTTGGGCCAAACTTTGGGAGCGGCCTTTACCGCGCTGGCGCTGGCGCGTCTCTCCTCTGGCCCCTTGGCTGCGGTGTGGGCTGGAGCGTTTTTCGCAGCGTTGGGTGCGATTGTCAGCGCGATTCGCTTGATGGAGTTGCCGCAGCCGAAAGAATAAAGCGCGCTGGGCGGACGTTGTCGTTTCGCGGCTTCGAAAACTGTGACACATTCCGCCGGTATTCTGTGGCGTCTGTGGAGATTCCCTTGAGAAACACGCATTTTGCCGGTTTGGCTGGCCTTGCCGTGATCCTGTCCGGCTGCATGTCGATGGACGAGACCGGCCCGCAACGCATTCAGCTCGCCCTTACGCCGATGACGGCAGCCTGCGATGCCTTTCAGCGCGACACGATCGTCGCCCACTCCGATTCAAATTCCCGGACCATAGCCGTACCCAAGACGCCGGGCAGCACGGACCTGCTTTGCTTTGCGCCCGGATACAAGGACAAACGGATTACGATTGTGCCGGACAACCCCGACAAGCTCGCCGCCGCCTTGGCCGATTTCGGACCGGCCGAATTGGCGGCGTACCCCGCGATGATTCAGATCGTCATGGAACCGGCCGACCGCCAGGGCCTGCCGCGCTGAGCCAGCCCCGCGTTTTCCTGACAGGCGCAAGCGCTTCGCCATAAGCTCGCCATAAACGGGGATCGCTCCGTAAGCGGATGATGAAATTGGAAAATGCCTGCAAATTACGCAGGCGTAATCCGCAATTCAGCCCTACTCGGTTCAGCACGAGTTCAGACCGATTTTCCTAATGTGAGCGCGTTTCGAAGGTGCGGAAAATCCGCGCCTCACATGGAGGAATGTTGCTCATGTTTCGTAAGTTGGCTGTGGTTGCAATTGTTGCGCTGGTCCCCGGTTTTGCCTTCGCGGCAGACACGGGCGCCAAAGCGCCGGTCGCCGATTCCGCCACTCATGCCGTCAGCGGCGACGTGAAGGCGGATTCTTCGGTGAAGACCGATGCGGCGGCAAAGCCCGGCAAGGCTGTCCATAAGCGCGTGCACAAGGCCAAGGTCGAGAAGACCAAAGCGGGCACGGCGACGGACGGCAAGACCGACGGCAAGTCGTAATTTCCGCAAAGCCTGGAAAGAGCGCGTTCGCAGCCCGCGGGCGCGCTCTTTTTTTTGAGGCGGCTCACCGGTCTTTAGGGGTGTGAGTTGGTTCGGCTTCGGCTATTCTGGGCCAAGCTCAAGACGAGCCCCGATGTGCGAATAATTGGAGGACCCTATGCGCGCGCAGCTACTCGCTTTCACCTTTCTTGCGGCGGCAATCGCTCCCGCGTTTGCCCAACCGGCCCCCGCGCCGATGAAGACTTTCATGAGCGACAAGGACATTATGAGCCTGGTCGACAAGGCCAAGGCCGACCGCAAGGGTGACGCGCCGCTGGTGGCCGAACCCATCCTCTCGCTCGCTCCCTATCGGGCACAGCTCGAGTATCGCCCCGGCACCTCGCCCGCGGCAGTGCACGAGAAGGATGCAGAGCTGATGGTCGTGCTGCAGGGCACGGGCAATATCGTGACCGGCGGCAAACTGGTCGACGAGAAGCGGAACAACGCGAACAATCTGGGCGGCTCGTCGATCACCGGCGGCAATTCCCAGGCGGTGGTCAAGGGTGACATGTTGATCGTGCCGGCCAATACCCCGCACCAGGTCATTCCCACCGGCGGCGCGCCGATTGTTCTGATGACCATGCATGTTCCACATCCGCCGACGAATTGGCCTTGATTTTCGGCTAGCCGGCGAAACCAGATCGCCGGTCCGCCGTTATCTAAACGACCGCGCGCTCAGGCACGCGGGATATATGAGAAGCCCCCAATCAGGCCCCCCTCTGGGGGCTTCTCTTTTTTTGGGCTGCTGGAACACGTCGGGATGCGCGTGCGTTGTCTTGGCCATGAGAGTCATACCGGATCATGCATTGAGACGACGGGCCTCGCATTTCCGCGATCTCAAACTTCAAGCGCAAATCGAGGCAGAAAAAACACCACTCTCTCGCGAAGGATATTTGAAGCTCGCCAGACAATGGGAGACGCTTGCGCTGAGGGCCGAGCGTTCCGTCCTTCATGACACGTGAGTGACTGTTGCCGCCAAACTAAACGGGACGAAACTTCCTCACGGCCAATGCTCCAAGGCCAATCAACAAAAGCATCACCAAAGCCTGTGCAATGGCGAATGGTGGTTCGGATTGCGTCGGTGCCAGCGCCTTAAAAAAGGCGATCTTCTGGAACGTCTGGATTACGCCCACAAAACAATTGAGATACAGCGCCGCTGTCGCCGTCACGACATAGATCCACCGCCAACGGCCGGCCAAGCGAAAGACATAAAAAGCCAGAACAGCTACCGCGAGCAATGCCAGCGAAAGGGTTCCGACCGCGCGCGGCGGATCGAACCCGGGCGGAGGAATAGGAAATCCCGTCAGACTGGTCAGCACCGTCATGGCGAGAAAGACCGCGGTCCACAGCCTGGAGAAGCTGCCTCGGACCATACCAAACAGCACAATGAACCCAGCCGCGATTCCAACGAGGCTGATGATCACATGAACCGTGGTAAAGGTTGTGACCGACATGCCAAAGATCATGGTACCCCTGCCCGAGTGAGCCATGCGAGGACGGCTTGAGCTTGGTCATCATAGGGCGAGCGTATATGATTTCGCAACCGATCAGCCCGCTACGCAGCCATTCCAAGCGCCGTGAACCGCCCAGGGTTCTCCTCAGCCACAATTACGATGCCGGGTGAAATTTTTTTGCCGCTCCGCTAGACAGAAATATGCTCCATTTTTTGAAATCAGCATACAACCGCGCCTGCGATCGAAGGTTTGGCATCCGTACGATGGATGAAATCCACGCGAGCGATACCAGCGTGCACCGCGATTCCAACAAAACAATCTCTTTGGATTATAGGGTAATCTTCCGATACGCGCGCTTACTGAACTTGATGCCGTACGACGTGATCTACGATATCGGCTGCGGCACGGGGCGGCCGCTTTGCGTATTTGCACGATATCATCTGAGGCACTGCATTGGGATTGAGTTTAATTCTGTCGCGGCGGAGATCGCGAAACAGAATGCTGCCCGGTTGGTGGGAAAGCGTTCCGCAATTACGATCGTCCAAGATGACGCAGCAAATGCCAATTATGAAGAGGGTACGGTGTTCTGGCTGTATCATCCCTTCGGGCAGCCTACGCTCGCAGCGGTTCTGAAGCGCATCCATGAAAGTGTTCTGGCCACACCGCGTCCGGTTCGCTTCTGCTACGTGAATCCGCAATGCGAGGAGGCATTTTCCGCTTGCGGCTGGCTCTCAGAGTACAAGGACTTCCGACCCGTTCTCGATCCTAGCTGCAAGGCCAGTTTTTGGCGCAATTAGCGGCAACGGACATGTTTTAACCACTTCGGCGCTTGGGATGTGACTTGCAATGAAAGTTTTGGGACAAAAGGTCCTATGACTTTTCTAACAACTCTGTCATCTTTTGCCGCCCACTTATCCGGGAATGACTCGCAGAGCGCTTTGGGATGAGTGTGGAACAACAACGGGTAATTGCGCGGCGCGTTGCACCCAATATGCTGATGCTGCGACAAAATTCAGGCGATGCAAACCAATTGGTTAAAGGCTTTGTGCGTGTCATTGCTCCCGCTGCCGTGCCTGCGGAAAAGAAAGTTCTGGCGAAATGGCAGGAACTTTTAGGACAATACCGCGATAAGACCCTGTTTTACCAAAGCCCGCAATATTTCGACCATTTGGCAGCGTTGCGCTCCGATTGCGCCTATTTGGCCGTTCTAGAAGACAAGAATGGTACTCCTTTTGGTGTCGTTCCCGTTCAAAAGGCGGCGGTGTCTCTGAAATTCGAGATACGGGATTATCGGTTTGCCGCAATCCCTTTTTCGGGCATTCGAATTCTCGGCGGAACTTTGTTGACGGCTCAATCGGTCGATGTCTTGGAGTTGCTTTTCCGCGAAATCGCGGCCCGTTTTCCAGAATGCGACGCCTTCGAGATAAAGGGGATGCCAACGAGCGGCCTACTCTGGCAGACGCTCCAGCGCAGCCATTATCTCAAACGGAATTTCACGATTTACGCGCCCGATGGCCCACGCAAGTGTCAGACAACAATGGTGGCCGCGTCATTCGCAGAACACCTTTCCGGGTTTGGACGCAAGAAAAGCTACAATTTGCGGCGGCAAATCAAACGCCTCGAGGAATTCGCGGCGGGCACAATGGTATTGCAGCGGGTAGATCGCGAATCCCACGTCGACGCTTTGCAAAATGCCTGGAAGGCTCTGGCGGGCAACGCAAGCCGTGAGGGCGATCTCACGACCTCGGAAATGTTCGATCTTGCGCAACGCGGCCTCATGCTGGGTTACGTGCTGACCGTAAACGGAAAGCCATGCAGTCTCGCTCTTGGAACCCGCTTTCAGGAGACGCTCATGCTGCACGCCTTCCAACACGATCACGCGATCAGCCGTTTGTCTCCCGGAACTGTCCTGCAGACACTTATGATGAAGGACCTTATCGAGCAGACAGACATCCGGCGAATAGATTATGGGTTCGGCGAACCACAATATCGGATGACGAACGATACCGAAGAACGGATTACTGCCATCATCGTTCGCAAAAGTTTCCGCAGCAGATCGCTTATCGCGTTACATCGAGCATACGTGCGTCTGCTGAACGCTGCAAAGCGGCGAATGGACCCATAGCCGTAACGTTCCGCATGGCTTGGGCGCAGAGCTTTGAAAATGTCCAATATCAGGCCGCAAAGACGCAAAGAACCTTCAGGGCGTCGCCGATGCCATCTGGACCGGCAGCCGGTAGACCTTGCGAGCAACGCCGGCATAGAGCGCAGCCTTCTCACTGGCCGAGGCGCTCGCCGTGATCCGCTTGAAGGCATTCCAAACGGTGCCGTAACTGCAGGTGGTCTTGTCGACCGGAAAGTTGCTCTCGAACATGCAGCGTTGCACGCCGAACAGCTCGATCGTCGTTTCGATCCACGGCTTCCATTTCTCGGCCAAGGCAGCCGAAGTGGTCGGCGGATCGACATGACCAATCGGATAATTCCAGTCCTGTCCCAATCCGCCCAGCTTCACCGTCACGTTCGGCCGCTTGGCGAGCTCGGTCATCCCCTTCTTCCATTCGGCGAAAGTCGCGGCCGGATCGGCGGCATAACGGCCAATGGTCAAGGGTCCGCCGACATGATTCAGCACCATGGTCACATTCGGAATGGCGGAGGCGAATGCGACCATATCCATGAGCTGTGGGTGGAAGCAGCCCGTATCGAGACTGAGGCCATAGGAGGCAAGCGCACCGGCCCCTTGGCGGAACTTGCTATCCGCCAGAAGCCCCTTTGGGGTTATCAGCGGCGCGTGCTCCATTCCCATCACCGGAACGTCGGTCCAGAACGCGTTGTAGCGCGTGCCCTTTAGGCGGCCATCGCCCGCGTGAACCAAGGCTTCCAGCACCGGCTTGACCGCGTCGCCCATGGTGAAGTCGGCGCGGCCGACAATGCCGGACGCCACGCGGATCGGTCCATAATTGCCGCTGGCGCTTTGGGCGGCGACGCCATTGACGAATTCCACTTCGCCCACGAACCGCATCTCCCGCGGGCCGCTCGCGCGGTACATTGAGCCGCACTCGATGAACACAGTCTCCGTGATGTTGTGTCCGCTTGAACCGAGATCGGCCAGGGCTTCGGCAAACATGAAGCGCGGCGCCCCCGGGCGCAGGTCCCACAGATGATGATGCGGATCGACAATCGGGAGTGCCGGCTCAAGCGCCGCCTCCTCGTCGCCGCGCGGGCTCGGCCAGCTCGGGGCATCCGGCGTGGCGGCCTTGGCGGGCGCAGGCATGGTGAGGGGTGTGGCGACGGCAAGGCCAGCGAGTGCGCCAGCTCCGAGAAAACTGCGACGATCCATGAAAGGCCTTTCTTTATGCTGGATTCAATTTTTCCAGTTTGCCGCCCGTTTGTCACGTGCAAACGAAAGTCAATTTCGCAGGGAAATTTATTCAGCCTGCTGCATTTCGGATTTAGGCAACGACGAGACTTGCCGACTGAAACCCCACTCGGATGGCACCGATGGTTGGAGTCAAACAGGCATTCCGCAAATGCGCAGGCGGGTTATCCGCCATTGCCAACTCGAAATGAAGGCGGTTTTCGTCACAGACGATTGCACCACCCCGCCCGGCCGTACGCGTTATTGCGGGCCGACCACCAGCACTTCGAATGATCCGGGTAGCCGAGGCGCGCGCCCGCCCCCCGTCGCCGGTCCCGATTTGAATGCCATCATGTAAAGACGTCCTGTCGTCGGATCGAGCGTGCCCGTGCGCGTACCCTTTTGAGTCGGCACATGCTGGATGACGGAGATATGCGCAGGATCCGCCAGCGATATCACTTCCAATACACCTTCGTCGCCACTGGGAATGAACGCCAGCTTACGCCTGGCGTCGTAAATCACCGCATCGGGACCGCCGCCGATCTTGAGCGAAGCGACTTCCTTTCCGGTATCGGCCTGAAGAACTTTCGCCATCTGATTGTCGCAGGCCGAAACCAGAAGTTTCGAGTCCGGAATGTAAGCGAGCCCGGACGGGTCCATGCAGCCCGCCATTTTGTATTTGGCCGTGAGTTTCCGCGCCTTGACATCGATGACGCCGATTTCCCCGGTCGAGGCGATGTTCACGAACACCTTTCCAGCGCCGTCCGACACCGGGAATTCCAGCTCGCCACCGACATTGATGGTTGCCACCGGCTTCTTCGTCGCTGGATCAACCACGGTCGAATCGCCTCCGTCGTGATTCATCACGAAGACGAGTTTGGAGAACGGATCGTATGTGGCCCCGTCGGGATTCTTCCCCGCCACAAAATCGGCGACCACCTTATCCGTTGCCGTATCGACGATACGGATCGTTCCCTGCCTCTGCGTCAGCACGATAAGCGTGCTGCCCGGCAGAGGAAGCGCGATGTGACCGCGCGACGCGCTCTTGAATTCCGACACTTTCCCAGTTTTGGGATCTATCACCGTCGTATTATCGGCGCGCGGCATGTAGATGCGACCGCTGCTTGGCTCGTAGGTGGCATAATCGAACGCGCCGTCTGGCACCTTTATGCGGTCGATGATTTTGTAATTCGTCTGCTCGGCAGCCTTAGGCTGAGACACAAAAGCAAACGCTGCCACCGACAAAGCGAGCGAAAGGCGAAGGGCATTCATCAGAGCCTCCCATTTGACGCGATGATTCTCACCGATCATTGCGTGCGATATGACGTAACTTAGCCGCAGTTTCTCGCGATGGGATGTTGGGATTTGGTAATCTTCAGACAGCCGCGGTCAGCAAAACAGCAACCCGAAGACCAGGCGCATTGTCGTCCAAACTCAATTTGGCATGGTGGCGTTTGGCAATTGCTGCAACGAGGCTGAGCCCCAGACCGCAACCTTCCGTCGTGCGGCTTGCTTCCAAGCGGTAAAATGGCCGCAACACGTTTTCGCGTTCCTCCGGGGGAATACCCGGTCCGGTATCGCAAACCGCGAATTCCACGCCTGTCCCCGACGATTTTGCCACGACCGTTATTCGGGCATCTTTCGGCGAATATCGAATAGCGTTTTCGACCAGATTGACCACCAATTGCGTGAGCAATTCCGGATCGGCTTCCGCTTTCAAGTCCGGTTCGATTTCGGCGGAAAGGCGCTGACCGTGATCCTCCGCCGCGGGCGAAAAATCTTCGACAATTCCCGCGAGAAGCCGGGAAATATCGATGACGGGGTTCCTAACCTCGCGCCCGCCAGCTTCAATCTGCGCGATGCGCAGAAGCGCGCTAAATGTTTCCAGGATGGAATCCACCTGCTCGATGGAATGGCCCAACGCATCATGCAGCTCTTCCACATTGTGCACGCGGCGCCTCGCATGCTCCAGCCTTTGCCGCAACCGTGTTAATGGGGTGCGCAGGTCGTGAGCGATATCGTTCGAGACCTGGCGCATGGTCCGCATCAGGTCCTCAATGCGGTCAAGCATGGCATTCATGCTTGCGGCAAGATCGTCGAACTCATCGCCCGTTCCCCGGACCGGCGCACGCTGCGAAAAATCCCCGCCCATAATCGACCGCGCGGTGCGACTGACCGCATCGACGCGGTTCAGCACCGCCGTGCTCACGATCACGGACCCCAAAATCGCCATGAGAACCGTTATGACAAAGCCCACCCCGAAGGCGCGCACGATCAGTGCCTTCATCTGACGTAGGGTGGTGGTATCCTGGCCGACAATAAGATATTCGCCGTTCGGCAGTTGATAGCCATAGGCGCGCACTTGCCGCATCTGCCCATCGAGAACGCGGTTCAGGATCGTGAGGCCGACAAACGGTTTCATCGCATCGATGTTGCCGACGATCTTGCGGCCCGCCGGATCCTGCAAAAGATAGATGGCGCGCACGTCCTTTCTGAGACGCATGTGATTTTCGATAATCGCGGGCAGACGAGCATCATCGGCACCGCGGGCCTCATCCAGAATCGAGGCAAACTCGATGTGAATTTCGTTGATTTCGTCCTGCGCGCCATAATCGGTCGCAAACCAATAGGTCACGCCAAACAGAACGAGCACAGTCACCGTCAGCAGGGCGGCATAGACCGCGGCCAGGCGGAAGCTTAAGGCGCGGAACAGTTTACTCTGGCGCACGAAGGCAATACCCGGCGCCGCGAATGGTGTGAATCAGTTCGGGCGAGAATCCCTTGTCGATCTTGGTCCGCAAACGGCTCAAATGCGATTCAACCACGTTCGTTCGCGGGTCGAAATGATAATTCCAGACATGGTCCAGCAGCATCGTCCGTGTCACCACATGCCCGGCATGACGCATGAGATATTCGAGCAGCCGGAATTCCCTGGGCTGTAAAGTGACCTCGTGCCCACTGCGTGTAACGCTGCGCCTCAGAAGATCGAGTTCGAGATCGGCCACCTTCAATCGCGTTTCTACCGTCGTTCCGCGCGGACGCCGCAAAAGCGCCCTGACGCGCGCGACCAATTCCGAAAATGCGAACGGCTTCACGAGATAGTCATCGCCACCGGCATTCAGCCCTGTCACCCGATCATCGATGCCTGACATCGTGGTGAGAAAGAGGACCGGGGTTTCGATATGGCTCGCACGCAGGGTTTTCACCAGAGACAAACCGTCAAGGCCTGGAAGCATTCTGTCGACGATAAGAAGATCGAAACTTGCCGTCGTTGCAAGCAGCAGGCCATCGCGTCCATTGGCCGCGCGCCGGACGGTGTGGCCTTCCTCTTCGAGGCCGCTGATCAAATATCCGGCGGACTCGGCATCATCCTCGATAACCAAAATTTGCACAGCGTTCCTCCACGCGCGCCCATTCCATCATGATACCGTAATAGCAGCGGCCAGCTTCTCTAACCCTCTCGAATTAGGTTACAAATTCCCAACCTAACGATAACAGCACTATAATAATCGTTCTGCTACCATCGTTTCTGGTCCTTGCACGGAATATAGGTCTGAGCCCGATGCATCGGCGTCATTTTACTCGTGCCGCCGCAAATGTCATCGCGGGCTGCGTACCGATATGCGCCCTTGCGCTGACAGCTTGCACCACGATTTCCGTTCCCCCTGCGCCCATCGCACCTGCGATGACGGCGCAGGCGCTGACAACGCGTTCGCTGCAAGACCCGGCAATTGGCGCCGCATTGAAGAAAAGCGGCCTGTCTTCCGATTCGGGGTGGAATATCGATGCGCTCACCGTCGCGGCCTGGACTGTGCGGTCCGACATCGCCGTCGCCGCGGCCGATATTAACACGGGGCTCAGCGCGGAGCGGGTGGCCGGGCTCGTTCCCAATCCGAGCCTCAGTCTGGATGAAAGCTCGTTCCTCACCAATTATTTGCAGGACCCCACGATATGGGTCGTTGCCGCCGCCCTCAATTTCACCATCGAAACAGCGGATAAGCGCGAAATTCGCGTGTCGCAGGCCCGCGCCGACACCGAAACGCGCCGTTGGCATTTCGCGGAATTGCTGTGGCAGGCACGGTCCGATCTGCGCAAGGCCATTGTCGCCCGCGACCTTGCACGGCAAAGCGTCAGCCTTGCGGAGGCAGAGCTGAAACTGCGCGCCGATTATGTCGATTGGGTCGAAACGCAGATCCGTTTCGGGATCGGCATCGGATCGGACCGGCTTACGGCGCAAACCAATCTGTCCCGCGCGCAGGCGCAATTGCGCACCGCCAACGGCGATCTCACGACCGCGGAAGCCCAGATTGCCGCGGCCACCGGCATTGCCATCGAAAACATGCCGCTCGCACAGGTCATGCCGGTCGTAACGGACACGGTTCCCGCTCCCGATTCCTATGATTTGGGAAGCTTGCGGGACGCGGCCATCGTCAACCGCTTGAGCGTCCGGCATGCGCTCGCCGATTATGCAGTGACGGAGCAAGCGTTGCGGCTTGCTCTGGCGCGCCAATATCCCGACGTCAACATCGGACCGGGTTACACCTATGACCGCGGCGATCACGCCATTACGGTCGCCGCAAGCGCGGTCATTCCGCTTCTCCACGATGAGAGCGACGCAATCGCGCAAGCGGTGAACATACGCAGCACAGCGGCGGCGCAATTCCAGGCGGCACAATCGGCGGCCCTGGCGGATATCGGTACCGCAAGCGCCCGTTACCGCGCCGCCTATGCGCCATGGCTCGAGGCGAAAAATGCAGAAACCCTGGCCGGCAATGCCGTGGATGAAGTTCAGCGGCGGCTCATGGCGGGCGCAGCCGACCGTGGCGAGGTTCTGACCGCTCAACTCGGTCTGGCGCTGGCGCAGCGCGCCACGCTCGATGCTTTGAGGCTTGTTGTGGATGCGCTTGGCGCGCTCGAAGATGGGGTGCAACGTCCCCTCTGGCCGGCCTCCACACTTGTCGTCCAACGACCCGACACCGCTTCGCCGGAGTGAAGAGCATGAAATTTGGCATGCGTTTCTTGTTTTTGTTCGCTGTCGCCGGCCTGATCGTTTTTCAGCCCTCGTTCACGGCGAGGGCGCAAGACGAAGATGAAGAACCTGACTACAGCGTCCGACTCGACGCCGCCACCACGGCACGGCTTGGGATCGAGGTCGCTACACTCAAGGCGGCCGAGTTTCGCGGCGAGGCGGGTGGTTTCGGGGTCATTCTGCCTTTCGACGGGCTGGCCCAAACCGACGCCGATTTGGCGACGGCCGAAGCGGCTGTCGAGGCAAGCAGGGCCTCGGCTGAGGCCAGCAAAGTGGCGCTTGACCGCGCGCAGGGGCTGTTCAATGCGAATGTTTCGGTGTCGCGCCAGACCGTAGAGGCCGCGCAACGCCAACTGGGCGCCGATTTGCGCCAAGCGGCGGCGGACACTGCACAGTTGAATCTGGCGCGGCGCAAGGCGGTCGCGCAATGGGGGCAGAGCCTTCCACTGACCGACCGGGCCGAACGGACCGCTCTCCTGGCGCGGCTTGGAACAGGCGATACCGCGCTCGCCCGGATCACGTTTTCCAACGGCACCATCGGCGACACAACGCCGGCTTCGGTCAAAATCGAACGGATTGCCGCCGCGTCAGGTGCGGCAAGCTGGACAACAAATCGCGTCTGGAGCGCGCCCGCCGATCCTACCGTACCCGGCCGAAGCTTTTATTGCCTCATCGACAGAGCCCGCGGCTTGCTGCCCGGCGAGCGGGTCCTAGTGTCGATCCCAATGGGAAAGATGCAGCAAGGTGTCATCATTCCCTCCGATGCGGTTCTGATCGCCGAAGGGATGGGCTGGTATTACGACCGCGAAACGGTAATGCCTGTCATCCCGCTCGCCCCATTTTTCATCTTCAATCGCCGGAAGTTGGATCTCTCTCAGCCGACGTCCGACGGGTATTTCGTCGCCGGTGGCGATTCAAAAGCCGTCGTCGTGGTCGAAGGCGCGGGATTGATACTCGCCCGTGAAACGGGGGCCAGCGATGACGAGGACTGAGCGTGTTTAAGATCGTCTCCTGGTCCGTAACGCATCGCGCGGCAACCGCGTTTCTTGCGTTGTTGACTTTGATCGCCGGCGGCTGGATCGCGCGGGGGGTGCCGCTCGACGTGTTCCCGGAATTTGTCCCGGTTCAAGTGGAGATTCAGACCGAGGCGCCGGGATTTTCACCGGAACAAGTCGAACAATTGGTGACGCGTCCCATCGAGGCCGCCGTAAACGGCGCCCCGGATCTTTCCGCGATGCGCTCGGAATCGATTCCCGGTCTTTCGGTCATTTCTTTGAGCTTCTCGGATCGCGCCGATCCGCATATTGCCCGCCAGGGCATTGCCGAACGCTTGAACGCCTTAGGGGCTTCGTTGCCCGCCGGCGCCGGCACGCCGGAATTGTCGCCGCTGGTGTCCAGCACGATGGATTTGCTCAAAATCGGCTTGGTGTCCGACAAACTGGATGCGTATGCGCTGCGCGACCGCGCCGATTGGGTGCTGAAACCACAATTGCTGGCCGTGCCCGGCGTGGCGCGTGTGACCGTCTTCGGCGGTGCCGTGCGGGAAATCCAGGTCGAGCCGGACATGCAAAAGCTCGCGGCCTATCAGTTCAGCCTGACCGAACTGGCCGACGCCGCGCGGGGTGCGCTTGCGCTGCGCGGCGCCGGCTTTATCGACCTCAAATCGCAGCGTGTGCTGATTGAAACGCCGACCCCCGCGCCGGATCCTGTCGTGATCGGAAACGCCGTTATTGCCGTTCGCCAGGGCGTTCCCATTCGTCTGAGCGACGTTGCGAAGGTCGCAGAAGCACCGTCGTTGCGGGTGGGCGATGCGGTCATTCAGGGCCGGCCCGGCGTGCTGCTGTCGATGTCGAGCCAGTTCGGAGCCAACACGCTTGAAGTGACGCGCGCCGTCGAAACGGCACTGGCAAGCCTGACGCCTGCCATGAATGCGGACGGGATCACGGTCTATCCCCGACTGCACCGTCCCGCCAATTTCATCGAGCGTGCGCTCGCCAACATTCAACGGTCGCTGGTGATCGCGGCGGTGATGATTTTCGTCGTGCTGTTCGCATTTTTGCGCAATTGGCGTTCGGCGCTGATCTCGTTTTTGGCGATTCCGCTCTCCTTGGTCGCGGGTGCGGTGGTCTTGGGCTATATGGGCCAGACTCTCAATACCATGACACTCGGCGGCTTCGCCGTGGCGCTCGGCGTCCTCGTCGACGATGCAATCATCGGCATCGAAAACGTGCTGCGTCGCCTGCGCGAGAACGCAAATGCGCCATCGCCGCGTCCCGTTCTCGAAATCATCCGCGACGCCACTCTCGAAATCCGCGGGCCTGTGGTTTACGCGACCGTCGCCGTGCTTCTCGTGTTTGTGCCGGTGCTGATGACGTCCGGAGTCCAAGGGCACTTCCTTGCACCGCTCGCCATCGCCTTCATGCTTTCCGTCATGGCCTCCCTCGTCGTGGCGCTGACCGTGACGCCGGCGCTGTGCGCATTGCTGCTCTCGGCGCGGGCCGCCCATCGGGAGGCATTCTGGATCCGGGGCCTCAAATGGGCGCAGGGGCGCATCATTGCCGCGGTGGACCGTGGCTTCATCGTCGTGATGGCCGTGCTTCTGTTGCTGTTCGTCGGCGCATTGGCATGGCTGCCCTATCTGGGCGGCCAATTCATGCCGGATTTCCGCGAAGGCAGCTTCGTCATTCAGGTCAACAGCGCGGTCCCGGGAACCTCGCTGGAGGAGATGACGAAGCTTGGACAACGCATCAGCAAGGATATTCTCGCGCTCCCTTATGTCGCGACGGCAGAGCAACAATTGGGCAGAGCGCAAGGAAGCGAGGACACTTGGGACACGGCGCGGAGCGAATTCCATGTCGAACTCAAGCCCGATGCCAAGATCGATCAGAGCGAAGCCCAAAACCAGCTGCGCAAAATCCTGGCACAGTATCCGGGCTTGAATGTCGAAGTGGTGACGTTCCTGGGGGACCGGCTCAGCGAAAGTCTGACCGGAGAAACCTCGCAAATGATCGTCAATGTTTTTGGCGACGATCTCGACACGCTCGACCGGGTTGCCGGAAATGTAGGTCAGGCTATTGGCAAAGTGCCAGGTGTCGTCGATTTGCGGGTGCAGCACGCGAGCAACACTCCGGCGATCGGCATCACATTGGATTCGGCGGCGCTGGCTGCGTATGGCCTGAAAGCCCAGGATGCCCTGGACGTGCTGCAATCGGCCTATGCCGGTGCGGTGGTGGGGCAAACCTTCAATGGAGTGCGCAAAATCGATGTGGTGATGATTCTGCCGGAAGCTTTGCGCCACCGCATCGAGCAGATCGGCTCACTCAATATCGCAAGCCCCTTGGGACCGGTGCCCTTCAGAAATGTCGCGCATGTCACGCCCGTTCAGGGACGCGCCAATATTCTGCACGACGGTGGGCAGCGCCGTGTGACGGTCGCTTTCAACGTCAAGGACCGGCCGCTGCAGGACGTGGTCAATGACGCCAAGGCCGCGGTCGCCAAAGCCGTGCCGCAACAGACTGGGGCCTATCTTGTTTTCGCCGGACAGGCCGAAGCGGAACAGACGGCGCGCTTCGAGTTGTCGGCCTATACCGCGGGCACGCTGTTGCTTATCGTTATGATCCTGTTCCTCTGCTTCAGGCGGTCGGCGCATCCTTGGCTGGTGATGATCAACCTGCCGTTTAGCCTGATCGGCAGTATTCTTGCCATCGGCGTGAGCGGTATCGGGCTGTCGCTCGGTGCGCTTGTTGGCCTGGTGACTGTATTCGGTGTGGGCGCACGCAATTCCATTCTCCTGCTCGCCCACTATGAACATCTCGTCGACAATGAAGGCGCCATTTGGGACGATCGTACCGTGGTGCGGGGTGCGAGCGAACGTCTCGTACCGATCTTGATGACCGCAACCGTTACGGCGCTTGGGCTCGCGCCGCTTGCAATTGGTATGAACGAGCCGGGCCAGGAAATTGAAGGCCCCATGGCGATTACTGTTTTGGGTGGCCTTCTGACATCGACCTTACTGAATCTTTTGGTGCTCCCTGCATTGGCCAAGCGCTTCAGCTATCGCAAGGAATCCGAAAAGAGCCGCGGCGCGATCCCTGCCCGCTTTGCCAGCGATGGAAGCGCTGCGGAATAGCGCTTCAATCCGCGAAATGAGGCGCCTCTCGACCGGCGTTTTTCGACAAAAGAAGACCCGGACAAGAGGGGCCCCGTCCGGGTCTGAAGAAGCGGGTCCCGAGAGTCCGGCCAGATTCCGGAGGACACGCCGATGCTGACGGTGCGCTCGTAAGGTTACACCAGTCTGTCCTCGGAATGACAACCCGCCTGCGAACCGCCACGTTGGGAAATCCCAATGTCATGCCAACATTCCCACAATGTCACTCGGTGTAAGGTTCAGCGTGCTCGTTGCGTCTTCCGTATACGCAGGAAATCGAGAACGCCGATGAAGACGGGACTCCTGGCTGGTTTGGCGTTATCCGCGATTCTATCCGCCACCGCGTTTGCCGCGGAACCGAATTACAGGATCGTCGATCGCATCAAAGTTCCGGACGGTGGATTCGATTATGCAACCTTCGACGCAGCGACCGGCCGCGTCTTGATGGCACGAACGGACTTCACCACCGTCATCGACGCCAAGACCGGTAAGGTTTCACAGCTCAACAGCGCAGCGCCTGGGCATATGGCGCTTCCGGTGCCAGGCACCAGTCTCCTCGTGTTGCCGCAACGTCCGGGCATGGTCCGCATCGTTGACATGGCGAGCGACAAGATGTTGGCCGATATACCGGCAGGGCAGAATCCCGACGGCGCCGTGTACGATTCCTTCTCCAAATCGGTGTTCGTGATGAACCACGACAGCGGAGAAGCAACGATGGTCGATCCCATCGCGCACAAGACCGTCGCGACCATTCCTGTTGGAGGAACCCTGGAGTTCCCCGCCTCCGATGGCGCAGGCAAGGTCTATGTCAACATCACCTCGGTGCCTGAGATCGCGGTTATCGACGTCGCAGCACGCGCGGTCAGCGCACATTATAAACTCGATGGCTGCCGCGGCGCATCGGGGCTTGCGTATGCACCGCAAGCAAAGCTGCTGATCTCGTCCTGTGGCAATGGCATGGCAAAGGTCTTGAACGCCGCCACAGGAAAGGAAGTCGCATCGCTGCCGATAGGACGCGGACCCGATGCCGTGATCTACGACGCCATGCGCCAATTGGCTTTTATACCCTGTGGTGGCGACGGTATTCTGGAAATCATTTCGTTTGCCGACCCGAACCATGTAGCGGTCGTGCAACATCTCATGACTGAGCCGGGGTCGCGGACGGGAACGATCGATCCGCAAACCGGACGTTTGTACTTGATGGCATCCAAACCCGATCCTACGGGAGCACCGGGACCGGGGGGACGTGGAATCGCGCGTGTGCCAGGGACATATGGAGTCTTGGTTGTCAGTCCATAACAGGCGCGGACAAACCGCGCATCGCACGGAAATGAACAGCGTTGAAATTGCGTAGCGACGGCAGGCTCAAGGGGAAACGAAGTCTGCGTCGAAGAGGTTCGTAGGATTCCGGCCGTAACAACTGGGTGGTGCCAATCCGGCGCCCGGGGGAGAGGCTATGAATTCAACAACACGCAAATTCGCGGCTCTCATGGGATCCGCTTCGCTGTTCACGTTGGCCAATGCGCTTTCGGTGCAGGCGCAGCAAGTCGCGCAAGCGCAGATGGCCCAAACCTCGACCGAAATCCCGGAGCAAGTGCTCGTCACGGGTTCTTTGATCCATGGCGCGGCTGCTGTCGGCGTACCGGTGACCAACCTGGGCGCCCAGGATTTTACGGAGACGGGCAACGTCACGATCGGCGATTTGTTCCGCACTGTTCCTGCGGCCAACGTTGCGCCGGGTCCGTCCGCCGTCAATTCCGGCGGCCATCAGGAACGCGAGACCCGCGTCAATATACGCGGCCTGGATCAGACCGGTCCTCGCACGCTGTTGATGGTTGATGGCGTCCGGTTTCCGCCGCAGGCTGACGGCATTTGCTCCGTCGATCCTTCGATCATTCCGGCGCTGGCATTGGACCGTGTCGACATCCTCGCCGACGGCGCGTCGGCCACCTACGGGTCCGACGCCATCGCCGGCGTGATCAATGTGGTGCTCAAGCGCGGGTTCGACGGCGCGGTCACCTTGTTCCATATGCAGGCACCGGATTCCGGCGGAATACAGTACCAGGCGTCGCAACTATATGGCCGCACCTGGGATGGCGGCGATCTGACGCTGACTTATGAATGGACGGACGAAGGGCACGTTGCCGGCAATGCCCATTCGAAATACACCATGA
>DATARE010000436.1:0-6316 GCA_036264295.1 Micropepsaceae bacterium
GCCGAGCTTGACCAGCATGGCCGGCGTCAGCCCTTCGATCTCGGCCACTTCGTCGGCAACGCCCAGTTCGCGGCGCTTGGCGTCGAAAGCGGCGTTCTTCTGTTCGATGTGGCCGGTGGCGCGCGCCTGCAGCTCTTCGGCGGTCTCTTCGTCGAAGCCTTCGATTTCCGCCAATTCGTGCACCGGAACGAAAGCCACGTCTTCGACGCTCGCGAAACCTTCCGAGGCCAGCAATTGGGCGATGGTCTCGTCCACATCCAACGCGTCCATGAAGAGCGCCGTGCGTTCGGCAAATTCCTTCTGGCGCCGTTCGGATTCTTCCTGCTCCGTCAGGATGTCGATCTGCCAGCCGGTCAATTGCGAGGCGAGCCGCACATTCTGGCCGCGCCGCCCGATGGCGAGCGACAGCTGATCGTCCGGCACCACCACTTCGACGCGACGGGTCTCTTCGTCCAGCACCACTTTGGAAACTTCAGCCGGCGCCAGCGCGTTCACGATGAAGGTCGCCGGATCGCCATTCCACGGAATGATGTCAATGCGCTCGCCTTGCAGCTCCTGCACCACGGCTTGCACGCGCACGCCGCGCATGCCGACGCAGGCCCCCACCGGATCGATGGAGGAATCCTTGGAGATCACCGCGATCTTGGCGCGGGAGCCCGGATCGCGCGCCACCGCGCGGATTTCGATGATGCCGTCATAGATTTCCGGCACTTCCTGCGCGAAAAGACGCGCCATGAATTGCGGATGGGTGCGGGAGAGGAAAATCTGCGGCCCGCGGGTTTCGCGGCGCACATCGTAGATATAGGCGCGAATGCGGTCGCCATTGCGGAAGGATTCCCGCGGGATCATCTCGTCGCGGCGCACAACACCCTCGGCGCGGCCGAAATCCACCACCACAGAGCCGAACTCCACGCGCTTGACCGTGCCGTGCACGATCTCGCCGATGCGATCCTTGTATTCGTCATATTGGCGTTCGCGTTCGGCATCGCGCACCTTCTGCACGATCACCTGCTTGGCGGCCTGCGTCGCGATGCGCGAGAACTCGATCGGCGGCAGCGTCTCGGCGATGATGTCGCCCACCTGCGCGGCGGGATTGCGCCGGCGCGCATCGGCAATGGAAATCTCGATCTTGTCGTTTTCAATCTGATCCACGACGTGGAGATAACGCGAAATATGCGTTTCGCCGGTCTTGGGATCGATCTCGACCTTGATCTCGTTCTCGGTGCCGTAACGCGATTTGGCCGCGCGCTGCATCGCCTCCTCCATCGCGTGGATCACGACCGATTTGTCGATCGATTTCTCGCGCGCGACGGCATCTGCGATCTGCAGCAGTTCGAGCCGGTTGGCGGCAACTCCGATGGCCATATCGTTTCACTCCTTGGTCTCACCCCTCGACAGGCTCGGGGTGAAGGTTCTAAAAAACATCCGTAGGCTGAGCATGTCGAAGCACGCGGATGGTCTATCTCTTAATGTGATGCGTCCGCTTCCTGCGGCACCCTCGCCTTCAAACTTTCCTGGATCAGACGGTCGGTGAGCACAAGCTTGGCATCTTCGATATCGCCAAACGGCAGCCGCACGCGCATCGGTCCATCTTCGCCCGTCACATCCATAAGCACGTCGTTCGCATCCACTCCGCCGATGACGCCTTTAAAGCGCCGCCTGCCGTTCACGGGATGGCTTATTTCCACCCGCGCTTCGTGTCCGGCAAAGCGGACAAAATCGGCTTGGCTTGTCAGCGGCCGGTCAATGCCCGGCGAGGACACTTCCAGCACGAATTCGTCAGCCACCGGATCGGCGGCGTCCAGCACTTCGGAAAGCGTCCGCGACAGCGATGCGCAATCATCGACATTCATGCTGCCGTCCGGGCGTTCCGCCATGACCTGCAACGTCTTGCGTTTGCCGCCCATTAAACGCAGCCGCACGAGCCGGTAACCGGCCGCTTCCACCGCGGGCGCAAGCAACGCATCCAGGACATTATGACCGCTCAGCGACATCTTTCGAAAACCATAGCTTTTCCGCCGCGGTGATCTCACGATCACCACACAACAGTTTTCTGTTGTCAGGAATGACGCCTATCTACGCTTTCACTCCTGTGATTACAAGATGGTCATTGCAGATCTGCTGATAGTCCGTTCACCATTTGCTGCGTTTCCATCACGAAATTGCGACAGACCTCATTTAAATTGTCCCATCGATTAGGCTTCAGATCATGGACCTCGCCCCTACCATCCCCACACTTGACCCCGCCGAACCGCCCCCAATACAGCGCCGTCTGCGCTGGGGGCCATGGTCCACACTGGGCTGGGCGGTTCCCATCTCGGTGGCCATGGTGTTGTTCCAGAGTTTGGGGGCCATCGGGTTCATTCGCTGGTGGAACTTCAACCATCCCGGCCAACCAATCCGGACCGCTGACATTTCTTCCAATGGCGCGGTGCTCGCATTTTCGCTCGCGGTATCGGCGCCTGCGGTTCTGGCGGTGCTCGCGCTCGCCGTGCGGCTGGCGCGTGTGCCGCTGGCGGATTATCTCGCCCTAAAATGGCCGCGATGGCGCCAAATCGGGATCGGGATTGTTCTGCTGGCGGCGGTCCTTTTGGGGGTAGGTGTCGCCGCCGGACTCATCGGGGAGGAGACGCCGGAATTCATTGGCGAGACGTTCGCATCCGCACGCGCGGCCGGCATGTTGCCGCTGCTGATCCTGTCTTTCGTATTTTTGGGCCCGCTGCAGGAGGAATTGCTGTTCCGCGGCTTTCTGTTCCGCGGCTTCGCGCCGAGCTTCGGGGTATGGCCGACCATCGTGATTACCGCCGCGCTGTGGTCCATCATTCATGTGCAATATGAGTGGTTTTTCATCGGCGAGATTTTTGCCCTCGGGCTGCTGTTCGGCTGGCTGAGAGCATGGAGCGGGTCCCTGCTCCTGACGTTCGGCCTGCACGCTATGGTCAATGGCATGGCGGTCGTGGAAGCGGCGGCGATGAACGGAGGCTAAACGCGTTTTGGATTGGATAAACTCAATCCAAAAACCGGGACTTAGCTACCGCCGGGCAAAGCGCAGGAACGTGCCAGCCCGACCCTGCCGGACCGCTTTGGCTTCGTAGCGGGTCTGTGGCCAATCGGAGGGCCTTTGCCGCCAATCCGCAGGGGCCGTTGCCAGCCATGAAAACGCAGGATGCGCCATCAGCCGCTCCAACGCCCAAACAAGATAAGACGCGTCGTCGGTAGCGAAGCGGAACTCGGCGCCGGACGTCATGACCCGCGCGAGCTGGTCCAGCATCTCCATCTGCACGAAGCGCCTTTTGTGGTGGCGGGTCTTCGGCCAGGGATCGGGAAACAGCAGGAACACGCGGCCAAGGCTCGCATCGGGCAAATTCGCGATCACCTCGCGCGCATCGTCCGTATACAAGCGAATGTTGCGCATTCCAGCTTCGGCGCGTTCAGCGGGAATGCCGGGTGGACAGAGCCGCGAAAGGAGCTTGGCCACGCCCGAGACATAGGGCTCCACCCCAATGATACCGGTGGCCGGATGATGTTCGGCTTGCCAGAGCAGATGCTCGCCGGCACCGAAACCGATCTCCAGCCAGACATCTTCAAGGGGAGAACCGGCGAAATAGTCTTCCGGCGCGCGGCCCTGCACCGGCGTGAAGGCAAGCCGCGGCAACAGCGTTTCCAAAAGCCCCGTCTGATGCGCGCTGAGGCTCGGCCCCTTGCGGCGGCCAAACAGCTTGCGCCGGTGCGGACCGTCAGAATGCGGCTCTGATCTTGTCCGCGAGATCGGTCTTCTCCCAGGAGAACCCGCCTTCAGCATCGGGCTCGCGCCCGAAATGGCCATAGGCGGAGGTCCGGGCATAGATCGGCTTGTTGAGGCCCAGATGCTCGCGGATGCCACGCGGCTTGAGGCTCATGAGCTGGGGCAGGATCTCCTCGAGCTTCGCCTCGTCCACTTTGCAGGTGTCCTGCGTATCGACATAGACCGACAGAGGATCGGACACGCCGATGGCATAGGCGATCTGAATGGTGCAGCGGTCGGCCAGGCCGGACGCCACGACATTCTTTGCCAGATAGCGCGCGGCATAAGCGGCCGAGCGATCCACCTTGGTGGAATCCTTGCCCGAGAACGCGCCGCCGCCATGGGGCGCCGCCCCACCATAGGTGTCCACGATGATCTTGCGCCCCGTGAGGCCGCAATCGCCATCCGGCCCACCGACCACGAAGGCACCCGTCGGATTGACGTGCCAGGCGGTTTTTGCCGTGATCCAGTCCTTGGGAAGGGTTTGGCGGATATAGGGTTCGACGATCTCGCGCACATCATCGGAGGTCATGTTGGCATCGAGATGCTGGGTCGAAAGCACGATTTGGGTCGCTTCGACAGGGATGCCATTGGCATAGCGCAGCGTGATCTGCGATTTGGCATCCGGCCCGAGCTTGGGCTCCTTGCCCGACTTGCGGGCTTTGGCGAGCAGCTCCAAAACCTTATGGCTGTAAAACAGCGGCGCCGGCATCAGCGCGGGCGTTTCCCGGCAGGCATAACCGAACATGATGCCCTGATCGCCGGCACCTTCGTCCTTGTTGCCGGACGCATCCACGCCCTGGGCGATGTGCGGCGATTGGGCATGCAGCAGAACTTCCACCTGGGCGGTCTTCCAGTGAAAGCCCTCCTGCTCGTAGCCGATGTCCTTGATGGCGGCGCGAGCGGCCTCTTCGATTTGGGCGGCACCGACGCCCTTGGGCCCGCGGGTCTCGCCGGCAATGACGACACGATTGGTGGTGCAAAGGGTCTCGCAGGCGGCGCGGATGTCCCAGGCGCTCATGCCTTCCTTGGGACCTTCGCGGAAGAACAAGTCCACAACCTCATCCGAGATGCGGTCGCTCACCTTGTCGGGATGGCCTTCGGAAACCGATTCGCTCGTAAAGAGGTAACTTGAACGCTTCATTTCCGCCCTCGTATACGTCAGGCGGGTTTTCTTGCAGGGAATCTCATAAGGGTCAATGCAATAGATGCCCGGTTGCATGTGCCAAAATGGTCCGGCCAACCGCTTGTTCTGGCGCTTTGCTTGGATTCTCGCGCCCGGTGCCCGGAGCGAACCTTCTTCCCGGCGATCCGGCTCCGCGGGAGCGGCGTTCGCCGCCACCATGGCGCGCTGTACGAGCGTGTAAATCTGTAACTGTCATGGCCCGCAACAGCGGGCCATCCAGACGGTCACGAGACTCATTCGCCGCGCGCGATATGCCGCGGCGGGATGGCCCTGTCGAGCGGGGCCATGACAGGCTTGGGTTCACAAAATAAACCGCGAGAGGTCCTGGTCCTTGGCGAGGTCTTCCACCCGCTCCCGCACATAGGCGCCATCGACGACAAGCTTCTCGGCGTTGCGATCCGTGGCCGTGAAACTGATCTCGTCCAGCACCCGCTCCATGATCGTCTGCAGCCGCCGCGCACCGATATTCTCCACCCGCGCATTCACATCGGCGGCGATTTGCGCAATCGCATCGATGCCGTCGTCGGTGAAATCGAGCTGCACATTCTCGGTCCCCAGCAGCGCCACATATTGCTTGATGAGGCTCGCTTCCGGCTCGGTCAGGATGCGCTTGAAATCGTCCCGCGTCAGCGCTTTCAGCTCGACGCGGATCGGCAACCGCCCCTGAAGCTCGGGCAATAAATCCGACGGCTTCGCCAAATGGAACGCGCCCGAGGCGATGAACAGAATATGATCGGTTTTCACCGGTCCGTGCTTGGTTGCAACCGTGGTGCCTTCGAGCAGCGGCAACAGATCGCGCTGCACGCCTTCGCGGCTGACATCGGCACCGCCGCGGATTTCGCCACGGGCGCAAATCTTGTCGATCTCATCCAGGAACACAATGCCATTGTTCTCCACATTCTCGATGGCATCGCGGATGATCGAATCATTGTCGAGCAGCTTGTCCGCTTCTTCGGCAATCAGAAGATCGTGCGAAGCCCCCACGGTCATGCGCCGCGTCTTGGTGCGCCCGCCCATCGCCTTGCCGAAAATGTCGCCGAGATTGATCATGCCGATCTGCGTTCCCGGCATCCCCGGAACTTCGAGCGATGGCATTCCGCCCGCATCGCGCACTTCGATCTCGATCTCCTTGTCGTCGAGTTCGCCCGCGCGCAACCGCTTGCGGAAGGCATCGCGGGTCGAGGCGCCGGCATTGCCAACGAGCGCCGTCAATACGCGCTCTTCGGCCTTGGCCTCGGCTTGTGCTTCCACCTCTTTGCGTTTGGTGGCGCGCACCAGCGCAATTCCCACTTCCGTCAGATCGCGTACGATCTGTTCCACGTCGCGGCCGACATAGCCGACCTCGG
>DATARE010000439.1:0-3477 GCA_036264295.1 Micropepsaceae bacterium
TGTCGCATCGAGGGGAAATGCGGTGAGCCCACTTCCGCCGCGCTGACGCTGCCAGAATGCAGGATCGTCGAACGATGCCGGTCCCAATTGGCACAGAGTCGCCGCTTCCTTGTAATAGGGATCAAGATCCGAGCGGCTTAAGGGCCAGCCGCTTTCCGGCCAATCGGAACGCGATTTGAAATCCCAATCTTCCAAGGGGCGGCACCACCCCGCCCAATGATTGGTCGTTCCGCCGAAATACCGCAATCGCGTCGTGTCCAACGCATCGATCCGTTGACCGACAATTGCGCCCTTGTAGAAACCTTGCGAGGTTTCGTCGAAGGTTTGACCGCCGCCCTCGAGCAGAATCACCTTATGCGATTTATCGGCCAGACGTTTGGCGATGGTAATGCCCGCCGCGCCGGCGCCAATAATGACGAGATCGGCTTGGAGATGCCCACCCGATTCAACATCGTTTGCGGAACTAATCAAAGCTGCCCACCAATCCCGGAAAACCGATCATAGAAATTTACGCCACATTGGCAATCTTTGACGGATTTATTACCAGTTTAGTGAACGGCGCTCAGCCTAACGCCAACTCCGCACGATTGGCATCGATGGTAAATTTGCACGCCCAGTTGAGATATTGCCAACGGCCATAGTGGCCATCGATGGGAAATGAACCCTTGACCGCGCCGCGGATTTCGGGTGGACCGTCCAAAGAAATCGTCCGCCGGACAAAGGAATTGCCGAGCAGTCCCGCGCGCTTGTAGTCGTCACGGCCCGTTGCGCCATGGAGCAACAGCCAGCTCTCCGCAATTTGCGACAAGCCCGTCAGGCAAACCCAATCGGCTGCCGGCTGCCAATTTGCGTCCAAACGGCCGGGCAGCAAACCATCCTTCCGCATCGCGCCGAGAAGCCCATCTGCGGTAAGGCACGCAGCGTTCAGGTAGCGATCGTCCTTCGACGCGAGATAAGCCTCCACAACACCGCGAAGCGCATAACCGAGCGTATGGGTGAGCGGGTGAATGGGATCGGACAGGCAGCATTTCGCCAGCCATCCATTGGGCGCCTGATTGGTCAAAGCCCAATCCACCTGTTTCAGCCCTGCGTCCAAATAGCCTCGAGACGAATCCACGCCATGGGCCCGAAACAAACCCAACGAGACATGGGTTTCGTAGGTCTTTTCGCCGGGAGCCGCGAATGGCGTGCCATGCTTTCTCCAGCAACCGTCCGGATCCAGGGTGGCGACCAGCCAATCGGCGGCCTTCTGCATCGACCGGCGATAACGCTCATCGAGGTCGGCGCCGGATGCAAGCCCGATAAGAATTTGCCCCGTATTGAACGTCACCGGAACACGCGGCGTCTGGTTGACCATGCCGCCTTGAAATCCGCCCTCAGCGAATTGGATGGCGACAAACCAATCGAGCATTCTGCGGGCACGCTGAAGCGACTCGCCGTGCCCGGTTTCCCGGGCATAGGTAAGCAGCGTATCGACGATATAGCCCGTCGTCTCCGGATAGGATGGAGCCCAGCCGTCGATGACGCTGTAATGCCGCGCCACGCCATCATCCTTGGTAGCGGAACTGTCCTGCGCGCGGCCAAGCCATGCGATGCCTTCTTCGACCACCCGCTTGGGGCCGGGATCGACAGCGGCAAGACCAGTGCTGTCGCTGCGCACAGCGGCGCGCGCCTCCGGCGGCAGTTGAACCCATTCGAGCCAAGTTTTCGCACTGCGTTTCAAAACTTTAAGGGGCATCGTCATCTCGCACGCCAAATCCGGGACAATCTGTTTCGTATGCCCTGCGTCTTCAGCGCAAGAAATGGCATAGGATCGTTCGTCCGGAAATATGCATCCCGGACCTTAATATTCGGGGCAATTTCGAACATCGGATCGGGTGCGCCAGCCATCCGGGCGCGGGCATAACCGAGCGGGTCGCGCCAGGCGAGCGCAGGAACCACAGGCTGCGATTGGGGCATTGCCGATCCCAACTCGCCCCGGTACACCGCGAAGGGAATATTCACCCCATTCAAGGTGGCGATTTCCTCCTGATAATCCGTCCGGCCCACGGTCGGTTCGATCATATAAAATCGGCCGTCTCTGGCGTCGCGCTTGTATTCCATGCTGCCGATGCCGACGAAGCCGACCGCGTCGAAGAAGTGATCGGTTAAGCGCGTGATGTCTGCCGCGGCTTCCGGCGCGGGCATACAGCTTGCGGTGCCGCCGACCAGAACCGGCCACTGGCAAATCTTCCGCCCGACAAAGGAGATCGGCGGACAGGCGGCGGAAGAGCGGTACCATAGTGAAAAATAGACATCGGAATCGCCGCCTTCGATCCATTCCTGCACGATCATCTCATCGACGACTTCAAGCATGGCCGACCAAAGCTGGCGCACTTCATCGGGGCCGGTCACCTTGTACGCCTTGGCGAAGCGCTTGCCGTATTCCGGGTCCTTGGTGGTCGGCTTCAGCGCACAAGGATAGCGCAACGCTTCGATCGCGTCGGTGGATTGCCCCCGAACCAAGCGAACCGCGCGAGGGATCGGAGATCCGTGCTGTTCCGCCAGAGCCTGAAACCGAAGCTTATCGAGCAGATCTTCCATCAAATCATGGCTTGGCATCGTGAAGCGATAGGCCTGGGCCAATTGCTCACGGGCGGCCGAAACGGTCGCGACGCTTCCTTCCTGGGTGAGAAGCAGGACCGGATTGCTTTCGAACCGGGGCCGCAATGCCAACAAATCCTCGACGAAGGATGGGCCAGACAGGGCTCTTACCAGCAGCTTGGAGCCATACCGGGTCGCAGCGGTCGGCTTATTGAGGTCGGTATCGAGAGCAACCACCGGAACCCCTGCCCGGCCCAGAGAGCGAACGACGCCCAGTCCATTCAGGTCAAGCCCGGCCACAATTGCGCATGTCGCATCCTGAAGACTGGGCCGGCTATCCATTCCTTTGACTTCCTGGCTGCTGCCCAATTGCTGCGAATTTGCCCAGCCGCCAACGGCTAGAGCAGATGTTTTGCAAACGTCTGCTCGTAAATCATAATCACCAAGAGATACACAAAACCTTTCGAAGAACGTTTATTGTCGCAGTCTTAAACCGTGGCAATGGCGTATCTTCTCAATAGAACCGCTCAAATCGCTCCCCAAAGCCCGATCGCCATTTTCCTTAACCGGCGGCTAAGGTAACGATGCAAAGCTCCGGACCGTCTCGAATAGCGGTTTGTCTTTAATTCGAGGCGCAAATCGTTAAGCTTTCCCAAATCCGGATTCAGGCGGGGCGTCGCGTGCATAAACGAATATTGGCGTTTCAGATTGGGGTCGTCGCTTTCTGCCTGATCGCGATATCGGAATTGGTCGTCAATTTTCCGTTCCCGTCCCCTTTGGTCGGGCCGCTTCTACCACCCAAATTGCGGTGGCCGGCGGATCAAGTGGCGGCCTGTGTCGAGAGCCAGAATTACGATCCGGGATTTCTGCAGTTTTTTTACCGCGATCCGGAGA
>DATARE010000454.1:0-7552 GCA_036264295.1 Micropepsaceae bacterium
ATGTTACATTTATGCTCGCGAACCTATGCATCCGGTGCGCGACTAACGCTTGGGACGCGTACACGTTCCACGCTTGAGCAGGCAATCCGTTTTGGCTTAGCCTTCGGCGTCAACTCGTCGCGGGAGGACGAAATGAGCCAAGCCAACATCGCCATCGCGCAAGCCCTGTACGCGGCTTTCGGGCGCGGCGACCTGGATACAATTCTCGATGGGTGTGCCCCGGACGTCGAATGGCAATCCGGCGGACGGCAGGAAGATTACCCGACATTCGGATTGCGCAAAGGCAAGACTGAGGTTGAGGAATTCTTTCGCATTGTCGCGCAGACGCAAGATTTCGACGAATTCACGCCGCAGGATTTTTATGCCGACCGGGACAAGGTCTTCGTGCTTGGCCGTTACGCGATGACGCTGAAGAAGAACGGACGCAAGCCCGCATCCGAATGGATTCACATCTTCAGCTTCCAAGGCGGCAAGGTGACGAAATTCCGCGAATTCATGGACAGCGCCGTATACGCCGAAGCCTTTCGCGGCTGAGCCTCAAATGGCGTGGTAATGCGCGGCCAAATCCGCCTGGCCGGAGGCGGCTGCGCGGCCCGCTGCCATCAAATGCAAGAGATGGGCGAGGACCGACAGGCACGCGGCAGGCTTCAGCCGCGGATCGAGCCCGAGATAGATGCGCTCCACCATATCGGGAATCCGCTCGACACCGTCTTTGAGCGCGGCAAGAATTTGCGCTTCGCGCGCGCGCCGGTGCGCAAGATAGGCCGCGACGAAATTTTTCGGATCGCGCACCGGCCCGCCATGCGCCGGCCAATAGATTATGTCGTCGCGGGCGAGCAGCTTTTCCAGGCTGGCGAGATAATCGCCCATATTGCCGTCGGGCGGCGCCACGACAGTGGTGGACCACGCCATCACATGATCGCCGGGAAAAAGCGCCTTCTCCTCGGGCAGCGCGTAGCACATGTGGTTGGAGGTGTGGCCGGGCGTGTGCACGCAGTCGATGGTAAAACCCGCCCCCTCGATGACATCGCCATCGCGCACCGCGACATCGGGCACGAAATCCCGATCGCCGCCCTCTTCCACCACGATGCCCTGTTCGGTCTTGCCCGCATTGTGCGGCCCAAAGCCATAGGTTGGCGCGCCGGTCCATTCTTTCAGCGCCCGCGCGGCCGGCGAATGATCGCGATGGGTGTGGGTGACCAGAATATGCGTGACGGACTCGCCCTTGAGCGCGTCTTTGAGTGCCGCCAGATGGACGGGATCGTCCGGGCCGGGGTCGATCACCGCCACGCGGCCCTCGCCAATCACGGCAACGCTGGTGCCTTTGAAGGTGAAAGGTCCGGGATTGTTGGTGAGCAGGCGCCGGATGCGTGGGCCGACGGAGACGAACTGTTCATAGGGCGCGCTGAAATCGGTCTCGAAGGGAATCGCCACGATCAGCTCTCGCGCGCCACAGCGAGGCCGACACGAGCGCTCGCCACGATGAGCGCGACATTCGGTCCGGGGATCAGCAGCACCAGCATGCTGGCGAGCAGGAAAGCCACATAGAGCGCGAGCGGCATCATGATAGGGTTTCCGTTCGGCTGCACGTCATCCGCAGCTCGGTCTAACGGCGGGACATCCGGGTTTAAGCTGGGTAAATCTGTTCAGCACAAATAGCGGCTGCCAATAAACGGAAGATAAACCCAAGCGCAAAACCATCAAATCTCTAACTTATTGAGTTAATGGGCTGCAGAGAAGATGTGAACCTGCGACCCCACGTCCCGAACGTACATGGGTAGATAGCAAGAACCTGATTCTATTGGTTTCTCAAGCTACGGGACGATTGGAAACCCAACTAGACAACGCACCCGCGCGGGCGCGCAACTCACATGCGTCCGTGTCCTGCCGTCCGGCAGCGCCCTACAGGTTTGGAGAGTCTTTACACCTGACGGTTATGGTCCAGCCATCTTCAACCGTAGGGGTATAGGGGTATCCATGAAAATCGTTCCGCCGCTTTTGTTGACAGTAGCCTTGGTCGGTCTGACCGGCTGCGTCAGCGTGTTTGAAGGCACTTCGCAGGACATCAGCATCGTTACAAACCCCGTCGGCGCGGTATGCAATGTCGAGCAGGATGGCAGGCATATCGCCACCGTCCTGGGGACGCCGGGCACCATCACGGTGCGAAAGAGCAAATACGACCTGATGATCACCTGCGCTCGGATTGGCTTTCAGAATGCTGCCTACGTCAACCACTCCGGCGTGTCAGCGGCTATTGCGGCCAATATCGCCACCGATCTTCTATTCACGGGTGGGATTGCTTCGATTGTGGATACCGTCGACGGTGCCGACAACAAATATGACAGCGTCGTCAATATCAGCATGATTCCAAATCCTAGCGATCCGACGCCGCGTACGGAGGCGGTGAACGTCCCTACAGGAAACTGGCAGCACGTGGATGAGTGGGAAAAGACCCACCCGCCGGCGGCAGCGGTGGCATCTACAGGCCGGTAACAATCGCGGCGGAGGCAGCGGGGCGAAAGAGTGGCCTCCTGCCACCCCGACGCAATCCCGACGCAAACGGCGTAATGCGCTTCTCGTTTGCGTACGGGAATTTGGCTGTTGATGGTCGGAGAGAGAGGATTTGAACCTCCGGCCCCCACGTCCCGAACGTGGTGCTCTACCAGGCTGAGCTACTCTCCGGCGCGGCCAAGGGCGCGGTTATAGCGATGCGCCCCCCGGGCGGCAAGCGCGCGAAAACCGGGGCATCCGGCGGTTGCCGCTCTTCCTGGCAGAGTCTATGGTCCCCGCCCGCCGGATGTGGCCTGGCGGCACATCTCGCGTCTTGGGGCGTAGCCAAGCGGTAAGGCACCGGATTTTGATTCCGGCATTCGAAGGTTCGATCCCTTCCGCCCCAGCCAACATTTCCGCGGGTTTCGGGTCGCCGTACGGCTTCAAAGAGCCTGACGATGGCGCGCAAGGCCAAGCGGTGCTGGCGGCTCTTGCACGCCAGATTGGGTGCGGGACTGTAAGAGCCTGCCGCATACGCAGGCTCGAAGAGCGCGTGGATCGTCGGTTGCTGGGCGCCCCATGACGCGGAGCGTTTCCAGGCGTATCGCGCATTTCGCTGGGTTGCGCGGTTTGATCAGATCGTAAGAAGCCTCTGGAAAAACGAGCGGTAGCGCTGAAGCGCCAAGCGCAGATCTTCCGTGGAGACGTTTCCGCTGCGATCCCACTGGCTTTCCAGCTTTGCACGTTCGTCCGCGAACATTTCGGCCACGCGCTTCATGCTGATCGCGACAAGGTTATCCGCTTGTTCGACCGCGCGACGCGGTTCGTCGACAAAGCTTGTTTGGATATCGTCCCATTGGTGGCGAAGCCGATTGCATTCTTCATCCGGCAGAAGCGATGTGGGCTTTTCTTGCTTGTTCTGCAGCTCGCCATTGGCCGGCATCGAACCGCGAGCAAGCTCGGCAGTCGTGAGGCGCTCGTTACCATTTGGGGGCACGTGAACTTCGGGTGTCATCGGCTTTCCTCCTTCAGTTTGTTGCTGGAACCGCGTCGTTGACGAGCTCATCGAACAAGTCGCGATAGTGAATCATGGCGCGTCGCAATTCCTCCGTATCGGCTTCACCGTTGCGATGCCGCAGGGCAACCTCGTGGCCAGCGCGATAGTGCTGAACGACGAAAGGATGGTTTACAGAAAGATCCGCGGCCTGGTGCTCAAAGTCCGACATTGGGTAGCCACGCGCAGCCATGACGTCCCCGAGCAAATCGTCGGCCTTGTTGAACGCGCCGCTGGGATCGTCGACGAACTCATTTTGAACTTTGCGCCACAACTCGACGTAGCGCTGACGGTCTTGATGGTTCAGGGAACGCAACCGCAAGGATTTGACGCGTTGGGCGCGTTTTTCCAGCGACAGCTCAGCTTTACGCTTGTCATGCGTTGCTGCCAATGTGCGTACATATTCCGGGCCGAAGCGGTCCCTCAGCTCTCTCGACTTCTTTTCACGCATGAAAAGGAAAGCAACAATTGCGACGACCACAATGGCGAGGATCGCGAGAAGGATTATCTCGGTGGTGCTCATGACCGACCTCGTTGCGTGTGTCGGTGTACAGAACGGAGATGGATTAATTACGTTCCTGACGGGCTACCGCCGGATGCGATGCCCCAAACAATCAATTCCTGGAAATGCCAAAGCCCGACAAGCTGAAGCATCGACACGCGCAGCGGCAAGGGCGCCAATCCCTGGTCTTCTCAACAGATCGGGACTCGCGTCGCGAATGATTCAATTGACCGCATGGCTGGCCCAGGAATGAAGATCGCCACCTT
The DNA here is from genome assembly GCA_036264295.1 of Micropepsaceae bacterium. GTDB lineage: Bacteria > Pseudomonadota > Alphaproteobacteria > Micropepsales > Micropepsaceae > CAIYRG01. The sequence continues at coordinate 4,313 of DATARE010000454.1, forward strand.
CAACATTAACAACATCAACAAGCGGCTCGCCAATCTGCTGGATTGGCTGAAGACCGCCGAGCCCGATGTGGTCTGCGTTCAGGAACTGAAAGCAGCCGAGCGCGAATTCCCCCAAACCGCACTGGCCGAAGCGGGTTATGGCGCGGTCTGGCGCGGGCAGAAATCCTGGAACGGCGTCGCCATTCTCGCCCGCGGCTGCGAGCCCGTCATCACCCGCACCCAACTTCCGGGCGATCCTGACGATTGCCAAAGCCGCTATCTGGAGGCGGCGGTGAACGGCGTTCTGATTGCGTCGCTCTATGCGCCGAACGGCAATCCGCAGCCGGGGCCGAAATTCGCCTATAAGCTTGCCTGGATGAAGCGGCTCTTGCGCCACGCGGCCGAGCTTTATGCGGCCGATGTGCCGGTGGTGCTGGCCGGCGATTACAATGTGGTCCCGACCGAGCGCGACATCTACGCCACGAGTTCCTATGCGAAAAACGCGCTGGTTCAGCCCGAGCCGCGCGCCTTGTTTCGGCATCTGCTCGATCAGGGATGGATCGATGCCATCCGCACGCTGCACCCCGATGCGCCGATGTACACATTCTGGGATTACATGCGCAATCGCTGGCCGCGCGATGCGGGGCTGAGGCTCGATCATCTACTCTTAAGCGCGCAGGCGGCCAAACGGTTGGTGGAGTCCGGTGTCGACCGCGAGGTGCGCGGACACGAAAACGCCAGCGATCACGCGCCGGCCTGGGTGGTGCTGCGCGACAGCGCGCGGGTGCGCAGCCACGGCGCGACAGCGGCGAAAGCGAAACCACCGAAAGCGCGAAAGAAAGCGGACGCTGTCCCGCTGCTGGTGATCGACGGCGATTCCTTCACGCACCGGTCCTATCACGCGCTGCCCAAGACAATCGCGACGCGGGCCGGCGAACGCGCCGGGGCCATTCTCGGCTTTGCGAATGTGCTGCTCAGGCTTTACCAAGCCGAGAAGCCGCGCGCGGTGGTGGTGGCGTGGGACACGCTGGAGGTTCCGACCTACCGCCACAAAGATTTCCCGGATTATCAAAGCGGGCGCAAATTCGACGATGCGCTGGTGGCACAGCTCGCGATGGTGCCGCAATTCGTTGCGGCATGCGGCTTTGCCAATGCCAAGGCGCCGGGCTACGAGGCCGATGATTTCCTTGCCGCGGCAGCAACAGCAGAGGAGCGGCGCGGCGGCACGGTGCTTGTCGCGAGCGGCGACCGGGACACGTTCCAACTCGCCTCCGGCAAGACGACCATTCTTTATCCGGTGCGCGCGGGCGAGATGGCGCGCATCGGGCCCGCCGAGGTGCGCGAACGCTATGATGTGGAACCCGCGCAGGTTCCCGATTTCATTGCCCTGCGCGGCGACCCGTCCGACAAAATCCACGGCGCACCCGGTGTGGGCGCGGCTGGCGCGGCGTCTTTGCTGAAGCGGTATGGCACGCTGGAAGCCGCGCTGGCCGCCGGGCGCTTCGCGGCGCAGGCGGAGAATTTGCGGCTGTTCCGCGCCATCGCCACCATGGATCGCAAGGCGCCCTTGCCCAGCCTTCGCAACCAATCGCCGACATGGGCCAAAGCCGCTGCATTGGCGCAGGATTGGGGACTCGCTCAGCTCGCCAAACGGCTGGAGGAGTTGGCGTCAACGGGCGGCTGACGGCCGCGCCGATTCGAGGAGCGCCGGCAGCACGAAGAACGTCGTCAAAAGCGTCCAGCCCAGCGAAATCATCAGCAACTCGCCCATGCTCGCGGTGCCGGGATGGCTGGAAAGCCACAGCGTTCCAAAGCCCGTGGCGGTGGCGAACGCGCTGAAGAACACCGCGCGCGCCAGGCTGGATTGCAGATATTCGTGGCTGCCCTTTCGCCACGAGACGATGAAATAGATGGTGAAGGCGACCCCCACACCGAACAACAAAGGCAGCACAATGATGTTGGCGAAATTCAGCTTCAACCCGATCACCACGCAGGTCGCAAACGTCAACAACCCGATGAAGATCAACGCCGCCAAGGCCAGCGCCACATCCACTATTCTGCGGAAGGCGATGATCAGCAGAACCGCCATCGCCAAAAAGGACAACACCCCCGCCTGAATGAATGCGCGCACGATGGTGCGCCCCGATTCCCGCGTCGATATCGCCGGCCCCGTTGCCTGCGGCGCCACCTTGGTCACGGCATCCGCAAACCGGTTCATCGCCGCATCGTCGTTGAAATCGCCCTTGGGGAACACTTGCACGCGTGCCCGGCCGTCCGCCGCGATCCAATCCTGCCGCAGCTCCGCCGGGATGGTTTGCAGCGTCACAGGCTGTGCCGAAAGTGCCGCGCGCAGCCGGTCGAGCTCGATCTTCAGACCGGGGATAAAGGCCGCATCGGCACGCATCAGCGCAGGCTCCCCGCCGCGCTGGACCGCATCGAGCGCGTTCGCCATGCGGCGGGCTGCATCGTTGGCGGGGCCTGCGGCCTGGCCGGCAACGGCGCGCAGCTTTTGCTTCGTCTCGTCCATGCTCTGAAGAGTCTGCGCGGGCGTCGGCGGTGGCGGCATCTCGAAAGGATTGAGCGTCGTGTCCAGCAAGGTCGCCGCATCCATAATGAGCGCGAGTTTCTCGGTTTGGCCTTCGGGAATGAAGCTGCTCAGCGTGCGCGTTTCCCGGACCTCCGGAACGGCGGCAAGCCGGCGCGCCATGCCGTCGGCTTCCGGCAAGGAAGGCATCAAGACATCGATGGTGTCGGGCGCGGTTTCGGGATCGGTCATGAGGTCGTACAGCGTCGCCATGGATTCCACGCGCATGCTGCGCAGGTGAAAAGGATTGGCGTCGAACTGAATGAACGGAAGCAGGCTGGCGCAGACAAGGGCGACCCCCGCCGCGCCCGTTACGATGGCGCGCCGCCGCCGGACAAGAAATTCATCCAAGGGCGCCAGGCGGCGATAACCGATTTCCGCCGCTTCGCCTTTGGGGCGAAGCAATCTCAGCAGCGCCGGAAGCAGCGAAACGCTTAGGAAAAACGTGACCAGCATGCCGGCGCCCGCGACAAAGCCCAGCTGCGCGAGCCCGCGATAATCGGTGGGGATGAAGGAAAAGAAGCAGGTCGCCGTTGCCACCGCTGCCAAAGTCAGCGACGCCCCAACACCGGTCACGGCACGAACCAACGCCTCACCCAAGTCGCCCGCGGCATAGCGCTCGGCGCGATAACGGACAGAATATTGGATGCCGAAGTCGACACCGATGCCGACAATCA
>DATARE010000467.1:0-2659 GCA_036264295.1 Micropepsaceae bacterium
CGATTGTCGAAGCTCTGATCGATTTCCATATGCGCCGTCCTGAAAAAAGCGCCCGCAGCCCGATCAAGGAAACGCTTCTGAGAAGAAAACAGCACCTGCGGATTTGTCCTTTAGGGTAGCGGCGCCATCCGGCCGCGACAATAGTTGGGGAAACGCGCCTATTCCTTGGCCGCGCCACAAAAATATCTGTATCTTTCGCCGCAGAGTCAGGCACATTTCCGCCCGGCAAGAGAGGGGATCGCTGGTCCGATGAAAAACATAGCGATTTTCTGCGATGGCACCTGGCAGGAACTAAGCCAGAATGTCCCCACCAATGTTGCGCGTCTGGCGCGGAGCGTGGCGCCTCAAACCATGCCCGCGGCCGGCTCAACGCCGTGCGAACAGATCGTCTATTACGACAACGGCGTGGGCGTCGGCGCAGGCGTTCTGGACGGAGCGACCAAACTGATCGGCGGTGGTTTGGGCGCTGGCCTCGATGACAAGATCCTGCACGCTTATGAGTTCCTGTGCCTGAACTACGCACCGGGCGACCGGATTTACATATTCGGCTTTTCCCGCGGCGCTTACACCGCACGCAGCCTCGCGGGCATGTTGCGCAAATGCTGGATCGTCAAGCGCGAAAACACCGGCGAAACCGATCGCGCCTTGGAGCTTTATCGCAACACCGCGTTGGATGCGCCGGAAGTGACAAAATTCAAGCAGCAATTTTGCCACCCGGCCGAACCTTTTGTGGCGCAGCGCGGGGCGGACCCGGTTGCGACGTCGAAGAAGCTGAATGTGGATGTCGAGAATTGGGGCAATATCCAATATGTCGGCGTGTGGGATACGGTCGGCTCGCTCGGAATTCCGAGATCGCTTCCCTTTGCCGCCGTCGTCGACGACAAATACCGCTTTCACGATACCAGCCTGTCGCGCTTCGTCTTGAGCGCGCGTCACGCCGTCTCAATCGACGAGCGGCGTTCGACCTTTGCGCCGACGCTGTGGGACAATGTCGACACGCTCAACACCAATGCGTCCGCCGGCGATCTTCCCTATTCCAGCCGTCCCTATCAGCAGGTCTGGTTTCCGGGCCGTCACAGCGGCGTCGGCGGCGGCGAGGACGATGGCGGGCTTTCGATCTCGCCGCTGCTGTGGATTGCCGAAGGCGCAACTGCGGCCGGTCTGGAGTTCAACCCGGCGGTCTTGCACATACCACCAGCCGCCGATTGCTGTGCGGCCTTTGTCCAGGTGAAGAACTCGATCGGCAGCCTGGTCATCGACGCGATTGGCGAAGGCGATCGCGTCGGCCCGGCTGCCCTTTACGAAATATCGGATGCGGCACGGACGCGATGGACCAAGCTGTCCGATTACCGGCCCGTCCCCTTGAGCAAATTCCGCGATTCTCTCAGCGGCAAATGATTTTTCTGGCGAGTAGGATTATGTTCTGCTCTCATGGTTAATGTGCCTCGCCCCTCCGGGCGGGAGACACAAACATCTGCGCGCCGGGGCAATACAATGCAGCCAATCGTGACGATCATCCGTCGAGGACTGATTCTTTCTGCGCTTCTTGTGCTGTCCGCCTGCACCAAGGACGCGCCAGGCCCCACCGAGGTGATAGACGAAGCACGTCAAGCCGGGCGCGATGCGGCGTCGTTCCGCCATGCCGAGGAAGACTATTTCCACGATATGGATCGCGGCATGACCTTGTCGCAGGACGAAATCAAAGGCCGCAACATGTGGCTGGTCTGGTCCGGCGGCAATGACCGATTTTGGGACAGAATGGGCGGCTATACGTTTGGCTCGTTCGATCTCTTGAAGATCGTCACCACGCATCCGAGTCAGACCGATTTCAACAGCCGTGACAAAAGATGGACATGGCTGGGTTTGATCAACGAGCCTTGCTTCAAAGACGCGACTGCCCCTGATCCCAACCGCTTCGGCCTGTGGCTCGATGTGCGCGACCCATCGCAAGATCAGGGGTGCACCGCAACCGACCCGTTCGAAAACGAAGCCAAATATCCCGGCGTGAAAATCGGCGCCCGCGGCGCGAAATTCGCGGATGGAAAGGCGCTTCCCGTCGGGTCCTATTACGGCTTTGCCACCGGCATCATCGGTCTCAGACTGTTTCCCAATCCGGACTTCGATGAAGCCGCCGAAAAGCGCTGGGATCCGGAACGCTATTACACCGACCCGACCTATTATAACGATCCCAAGCTGGTGCGGCCTTATCGCGTCGGCATGAGCTGCGGGTTCTGCCATGTCGGGCCGAATCCGGTTCATCCGCCGGCCAATGCCGCCCATCCGCAATTCGCCGATCTCAGCTCGACGGTGGGCGCCCAATATATGTGGGTGGACCGGCTGTTCATCTATTCGGCAAACACGTCGAACTTCATGTATCAGCTGGTCCATACCTATCGTCCGGGCAGCATGGACACCTCGCTGGTCTCCACCGACAGCATCAACAATCCGCGCACGATGAACAGCGTCTACGATCTTGGGGCGCGGCTCGGCATTGGACCGCGCATTGGTCAGGAAAAACTCGCGGGCGGAGAGCTGAACAACAAACAGTTCAATGATTTTCCCCGCACCGCCGCGTTGAACGATCTGTTCCATGCGCCAGACATGGTGGCGACCCCGCACGTGCTGAAAGACGGGGCCGATTCCGTGGGCGCGCTTGGGG
>DATARE010000477.1:0-5081 GCA_036264295.1 Micropepsaceae bacterium
GGTCGAGCTCCCATGTCTGGTCGAGCTCGGGCGGCACCAGAAGCTTGCGCCCGCTCGCCTGTTCCAGCACCGCAATGTCTTCGCCGGTCGCATCCTGTTGCAGCAAGACCGGCACTCCCGCCAGATCGCGCAGAAACGCCGCCCAGGCTTCGAGCGGCGCTTGAACCCGATTAAGACCATCGCCGTCCCGCCAGCACACCCCGACAAATGGCCCTGCGCCTTGCGCGGCGAGCCATTGTTTCGCCTGCGCCTGTTCGGCCGCGTCGGGCACCAGATAGGACTGCCGCGCCGGAAAATCCGTGATGGCCTGACGCATCCGATGCGCCAGCGATCCGATGGCAATGGCGGCATTGGCGCCGCCGCATTCCGCAAGCCAATCGTAATGGACAGAGCGCCGTCCATTCTGGGACTGCAGCTTCATGGGCCGCACGCAGACACCGGCAAAAGACCGCGCGAAAAGTGGCACCAATCCAGGGTCGGCTTCCAGGATGACAACGCCGCCATTGCGCGCCAGCAAAGCGGCGAGTTCCGGAATCAGGCTCGCGAACATTATTTGTTCGCCGATGCCCTGTTCCGCCGTCACCAGCAGCCGCAAGCCCTCCGACCGGTTTCCGTTCCACAGCGGCAAATTGTGATCGGCGCCGATCGCGCTGTCTTCGCTGCGCAGACGATATTCGTAATCATGCCATCCTTGGCTGAAATCCCCCTTCGACAGCAACAGCGTTCCGCGATTGTGCCGCGCCTGTGCGTGCTCCGGATCGCCCGCCAGAATCGCGTCATACGCGGCCAGTGCGGCGTCCGTTGCACCACGCGCGGCCAACAGCGCAGCCAGATCGGAAAGCGCAACGGGGTTGCCGGGCGAAAGCCGCAGCGCCTCGGAGAATTGGTTTTCCGCAGCGAGCCAATCGCCCGCGTCCCGAAAAGCCGAGCCGAGAACCAGGCGCAAATCGGCATCGTCGCCATTGCGCGCCACGGCCGGTTCGAGCAGCGCGATCACATCGGCATTGCGGTCCTGACGGCGCAACAAATTGGCGCAATGTGCCAGCGCCTCCCGCCGGCCGGGAGCGTGCGCCAACACCCGGCGGTAGCAAACTTCGGCGCCATGCACCTGTCCCAGCGCCGCCATGGTGTCGCCCATGGCCAGCAGAACGCGGACATCCTCGGGATTTTTTTGCAGCGCGCGCTGGAAATGGCCCATGGCGTCGAGGTGCCGGCCTTCGCCAGCCGCCGCCGATCCATCCGCATAGAAATCGCGCCGCAGTCTGAGAGCAAAACCCATGTGCCATTCATGGCGCAGGGCGCCTTAATACCTGGCTAAGTCCCTGAAAATTAACACGCCATTAGGGTTCGCCGTGGGAATGTTGCAATCAGGGTAAACAGCTGTCCGAACTCGAAAGCGCTGTCGTGTCCGTTACGTTAGATCCGTCGCTGTTGATGAATTACTACATCGCGAAATTGCCCCTCGCGGCGTCGCAGGCGGCGTCATCTCCGTTGCAGCAAAAACAGACGGTCAAGCCGCCCTGGGATATCAGCATCCCCAAGCCGGCGCAGCAGACCGAAGACGTCGCCGCCCGCAACAGCGATGCCTATTTCAATTCCAAGGATCCGTTGTTGTCCGCGTCTGCGAATGGCAGCACGGCCGCCAATTCGCAATCGCAGATCGCCGCACTTCTGGCCAGCACCCTGTCTGGAAACGCGTCGTCGGGCAGTTCGAGCGCGAATGCCGCCGTGAACGCCGACAACGACAAATTGTTCGCGCTGTATAGCGCGTTGAACCGGCTCGACTACATCTCGCAAATGGCGACTCGCGACGGCACTGTCGATGGCCAATTGCCCGGCCTGAACAAAAGCTTTCAGGATGGGCTCAATCAGATCCTGTCCTTTGTGAAGAAGACCCCGCTGGCCAATGTCAATGTCCTTCCCGGACAGACGACGTCGACCGCGCAAAGCTCGGTCTCCATCGCCTATCCGCAGTCGGATTACACGGGCGGGCCGGTGGTCGGGGACAAGCAGGTCTTCACCCCGGTGCCCGGCATCTCGGCTTCCGACAGTTTCACCATTTCCGTCACCAAAGCGGGCGTGAAGACCGACGTGCCCATCGATCTGTCCCAGGTGACAGGGCCGCTCACCATCGACAACATCAACGCTTACGCCAACCAGCAGCTCGCCGCAGGCGGATTTGCGACCCGTCTCAGCCGTGTGCAAACCGGCGGTTCGCTGACCGACGGCAGCGCCACATGGGGCGAAACCATTGCCTACCGGCCGGGCGAGACGGTGAGCTTGTCATCGCCGCAGGCAAAGCCCGCGATCTATGTTGCGGGAGTGAGCGGCCTTTCGGCGGACAGCAACGGCAAGCTCGTCAAGCTCACCGGGCTCGACGGCACCCCGTCCAGCGCCTTCTCCGCCAATATCGCGCCCGATTCCGGCGCCGCGACAGCGAGCAACACCGCCGTCGACGCCAATGGCAATGTCTATGTCATCGGCAATTCCACCGGCAGCTTCGGCGACGAACTCAACCAATCTTCGCAAGACGTCTATCTCACCAAATATGATTCCGCCGGCAATGCGCAGTGGACGAAATTGCTGGGCTCCGCCGAAGCGGCCAGCGGCTTTGGTCTTGCCGTCGATCCGAAATCGGGCGGTGTGGTCATTGCGGGCTCCGTCACCGGCGATCTGACGCCCAACGCCATCGGCGGCGGCAATGACAGCTTCGTCGCGAAATATGATAGCAGCGGCAATCAAACCTGGCTGCGCCAGGTGGCCCCCGCCAACAATGATTCCGCCAACAGCGTGAGCGTCGATCAATCCGGCAACATCTATGTTGGCGGCCAGGTGAACGGCGCCATCGCCTCGGGCCAGACCTCCGCCGGCGGCACGGATGGCTACGTCACCAAGCTCGATAGCGCGGGCAAAGTCGTCTATCAGCGTCAGTTCGGCACCGCCGGCAAGGATGCCGCGTCGCAAACCGCAATTGCCTCCGACGGCAATCTGATGGTGGCAAGCGTTCAGAACGGCCACGCGATTCTGTCGAAATACGCCTCGGGCGATGGCAGCAGCGCGCCCATGTGGCAGATCGATCTTGGCGATCTGCAAGGTGGCACCATCGGCGGCCTGACCGTCGCGAACGGGAAGGTCTATCTGTCCGGCACCACGGCGAACGCCGCGCTGAACGCGGGCGGCGCGGCCAATGTCGCCAATGCCAATTCCGGCGGGACCGATGGTTTCGTGTTCGCGGCCACCGACAATGGCGCCAGCGCCAGTTCCGATTTCGTCTCCTATGTCGGGACCGGCGCGTCCGATCAGGGCGGCGGCGTCGCGGTCGCCGGCGGCAATATCTATCTCACCGGCACAACCGGCGGCACGTTCCCGGGCCAGGTTCGCAACGCCGCGGGCACCCACAATATGTTCGTGGCGCAGCTCGGTGCCGACGGCACGTTGAATTGGACGCAGCAATATGGCGGCCGCGACGGCGAATCCAAAGGGCTAGCCATCGCATCCGACAATTCCGGTTCCAGCGTGCTGGATGCGCTGAAGCTGCAGCGCGGTACGATCGCGGTCAGCAATCAGTCGAACGCCATCGAGGCGCAGACCACGGCGCGCCCAGGCGATTATTTCTCGCTCGCCATCAAAGACAAGACCGGCACCCGCACGGCCAAGGTCACTTTGGAAAAGGGCGACACGCTCCGCTCGCTGGCAATCAAGATCAATGCCGCGCTGCAATCCGACGGCAAGGCCGCGACGTCCTATGTCACGGGCGGACAGGGATTGAAGATTTCCGTGAACCAGGGCGTGCAGGTGCAGCTTGTCGCCGGACCCAAGGATTTCGACGCGCTGGCCGGGCTGGGACTGAAGCCGCAATTGCTGACCAATACGGCGCCGGCAAAAACCTCTTCTTCGAACGGCAAGCTCACGGACAATGCCGCCAAGCCCGCTACAACGGACACGAACGCGACCACAGGCGCGAATGGTTCGGCTGCGACCCCGCAGGTGATCGGGCTCGGCATCAATGGCGGCCTCGATCTTCTCAGCACGGACACGGCCAAGCACGCCCATGTCGCCCTGCAAGGCGCGATGGCGCTCATCAAGCAGGCCTATAACACGCTGAACAATCCCGCATCCGCCACCAGCGCCACATCGACCCCGGCGAATATGCCTGGCTATCAGGCGACCCAACTTGCGGGATATCAAACCGCGCTCGCTTACCTGCAATCCTTCAGCACGGGCACCTCCTCTTAAGGGTCGCCTGCGCGGATTCCCGCAAACGCCGCCCACTGACGAGAATCAACGTGCCGGTGCGTGCCGCGTGGCAAACACGCGCCCATGTCACATCGCCTGAAACGGAGCTTCAAATTTGTCAGGCGGCCCGACGGCACGCTTCTGACGCCAGGGAATTTGCCGCCCGCGAATCTGCGGCGCTGGGTCATACGCTACAAGGCCGATATCGTCATGGCGGTGGGCGGCGGCATTCTCACGCTGGAAGAGGCCTGCGCGCGCTATGGTCTGAGCCGCGAAGAATTTCGCAGCTGGCAGGATGCCTTTCAGCGTTTTGGCAAACGCGGCTTGAGCAGCCGGGGCCTTTTGGACATGCACCGGCTGAAAACCAACGTGCGCGTTCCGGACGCGATTGCCGAAACGCCCACGTCAACCGAGCAGCGGGGCGCCGCATCGGCGCCGCCGCAGCAATACAGGCGGGCCTGAGCCGGAAACCCGCCCCGGTGTGACCCGCGAACGCTATAGCGGCTTCGGCCGCTCGTTCAGCTCGATATAGGTGCCCCAGGGATCGGTGACGAAGCAGATGCCGGTGCCGCTTGCCTCGTTCTTCGAATAGGGCCGGTCGACCTGCACGCCTTGCGTCTGCAGATTCTTGCAGAAGGCTTCCAGGTTCTTCACGTCGAAGCCGATGTGATCGAGCGTGTGGCCCTTGGTGCTGACCATCGCCGCATCCGCCTTCGAGAACGAAAGATTGACGCCCGGAAGATCGGCGGCGACGTTGGTCCCACGCATGCCGGGCTTGGCGCCGAAATATTTGGCGTACCAGGCTTGGATCTTGGGAATCTCGGCTTGCGGCACATAGAAATGAA
>DATARE010000481.1:0-4735 GCA_036264295.1 Micropepsaceae bacterium
GGCTTAAGGATATAGGTGATGAAGGGGATATTGCACCCCCTCAATCGGCTAATCGCGCCGCGCGTTTCGGATCAATCTTGCCCCTGCTGCATCCGCTTCAGCACGCGCTGACGTGCCGCGACCCGATCCGCGTCCGACACATAAATAAGCCCGGCAACACGGCGCAAAAGCGCGTCTTCCTCCGGGTCGAGCACGCCGTCCGCATAGGCCACCTCCCACAGCATCTCGATCAGCCGGATGCGCTGCTGCGGGTCCATGCGCTCCACGGCGAGCCGTGTGAACGGATGGAGCTGGGCGCTGCGTTCGGCGGTTGCTTCGGCTTGGGCGATCAATGTCCGCGTCGCTTCGGGGGAGAGCTCGAACTTGGCGCTCAGCAGCCTTTCGATGGCCGCACGCTCCACGGGATCAAACGTGTCGTCCCGCCGCGCTGCTTCCACCAGCAGGACCGCCACTGCCGTTTGCAAATCGTCGCGGCTGCCCGTCTTGGGCTCGGGCGCGGTCAGCAATTTAAGGATCGAATCGAACATCGGGTCTGGCCGGAATTGCGAGGGGCCTACATAACGCGCCTTTCCGCAACCGCCAAATGAAGCAGGGGACAGATTCATCCCGGTCGTCATCAGGCCTGCAAGACCGGTTATGATTGCAACCCAAAGACTGGGATTCGCATGGCTGGATTGTGCCGCGATTGCTTTGCCGACGTGCCGCCGGATTCGGGCCATTGTCCGGCCTGCGCAGGCGCGCGCATCGTGGCGCATCAGGAGCTGGGCGAGCTGACAATCGCGCATCTGGATTGCGATGCCTTTTATGCCGCCGTGGAGAAACGCGACGATCCTTCACTGGAGGGGAAGGCGGTCATCGTCGGCGGTGGCGGACAGCGCGGGGTGGTGCTGACTGCCTGCTACGAGGCGCGCAAATTCGGCGTCAAATCGGCGATGCCGATGTTCCAGGCGATGAAACTGTGTCCGCACGCGACCGTCGTTCGGCCAACCATGAGCAAATATGCGGCCGTCGCGGGTGACATTCGCAACCTTCTGCTGGCGCTTACGCCGATGGTCGAACCCTTGTCGCTGGACGAGGCCTATCTCGACCTGTCCGGCACCGTACGCCTGCATGGGATGGTCCCGGCCAAAAGCATGGCCCTGCTCGCGAGGCGAATCGAGCAGACCATCGGCATCACGGTTTCCATTGGGCTCTCGCACAACAAGTTCCTCGCCAAGCTCGCTTCGGAATTGGACAAGCCGCGTGGTTTCGCGGTGATCGGGCGGGCCGAGACCAAAGCATTTCTGCGCGACCGGCCCATAGGTATCATTCGCGGCGTTGGTCCGGTGTTGGAGCAGCGCCTGGTCAAAGACGGAATCACCCGCATCGGCCAGCTTCAGGACATGAGTGCACGCGCCCTCGCGGACCGCTATGCCGAAACCGGCCTATGGCTCCATCGTCTCGCCAACGGCGAAGACGTCCGCGCGGTCGAGCCCGATGGCGAAGCCAAAAGCGTATCGGCCGAAACCACCTTCGAACGCGACATCACGCGGTTTGCCGAGCTGGAGGCCATCCTTTGGGATCAGGCCGAGCGGGTGTCGGCGCGGGCGAAGGCCGCTGGCATCGGCGGGCGCACAGTGACCTTGAAGCTCAAAACGGCGGCGTTCCGCATCAAAACGCGCAGCGCGAGCCTAGACGCCCCAACGCAGCTTACCGATGTGATCTTCCGGACTGGCTCCAAGCTGCTGAAAGCCGAAACCACCGGTACGCCCTACCGGCTGCTCGGCATCGGCTTAAGTCAGCTCCGCCCGGCGGTGGAATGCGATCCCCCGGACCTCCTGGACCGCAATGCCGGACGCCGCGCCGCGACCGAGAGGGCGATGGACAGCCTGCGCGCGAAATTCGGACGAGATGCCTTGCGCAAGGGCCGCAGCATACGCAGCGCTTAGCTCGTGGGTTCCGAAGTATTCGGCAGACGTGCCCGCAATGCGGCGCGGGTGATATCGCCGGCGATGCCGTCGACGGTGAGACCCGCTTGCCCTTGAAACCATTTCACCGCCTGGGTTGTTGCCGGTCCGTAGCGCCCATCGACGACAAGGCTGGGGTCGGCGCCCACCCGGTTAAGCGCGGTTTGCAGCCAGCTCGTCGATTCGTCCGGTGTCGCCGCTTGCCACGCTTCGGGAGGCGTTGCAGCGCCATTGGCGAGCGGCCAAATCTTGTCGAACCAGGTCTGGCGTTCGGTGATGCCGTTATAGCCACCATTGATCGCCTTGGTGATCGCACGGATATCGTTGCGGTCGGCGGCGGCGTTCAGGCCGTTGTCCGTCCATTCGTTCAAGGCGGGGCTCAGCACATTTTCGGGTGTCACAATCAGATCCGGATTGGCATAGAAATCGACGCCCGCGCGCGTTGCAGCCCGTTGGTAATTGCTTCCTCCGGTGGTTTGAAGCGGCCCGCGGCCACGAAATCTATATCCATCCCCTGCACGCAAATTGCCAAGTTCCCGGGCTTTGCCGGGATTGCCCAGGCCGTAAACGCGTTCGGCCAGCCCTTGCGGATTGCTGAGCAGGGCAGTGACCTCATCGGCGCGGATGGCCGCGGAATGGTGGCCCTCGCCGAAGATCGCCGCCAATCGATCGGCCGTCGTGTAGTTCAGATTTTCCTCAAGGACGCGCCCCCCTCCTGTTTCATGCAGGAATTGCGCGAGAAAATGGGCAAGGCGAAGCGGCGTGGTGATCTCATGCCGGTTCAGCGCCGGCTCACCGTTCTGGAACGCCTCCACATAATTCGAGCGCGCGTTGGGCGCGAGCGTGGTCAGAATTGTGCCGGCGAGATTCATGTCAGCCCCCCTTGGCATAAACGATCCAAGACCCCGATCTTACTCGATTTCGAGGCGCGGGAACTCTCGCGGCGGGACAAAATCGGGCGGAGCGGCCAATCAATCGAAGCGGCGGCCCAGGAACGAACTTCGTTGTTGCCCGTTGGGCAAGCGACCCGGTAAACCGTATAGCCATTTCGGCCGAGTCTTTTCGTCGTCCAGCATTTCAGTCCTGCATGAAACCCAGTGCCCTGAAAGAAGAGCTGCAATTCCTACGGGGATTGGTGGCCAATCCCCGGAATGTAGGCGCGGTCGCCCCGTCGAGCGGCTGGTTGGCCCGTGCCGTCGCTGCGCAGATCGATCTCGCGCAGCCCGGTCCCATTCTTGAATTGGGGCCCGGAACCGGCTCGATTACGGAAGCCATTCTCAGGCGTGGAATTTCCCCGGACCGGCTGACGGCCATCGAATATGACCCGGACTTCGCCAAACAGATCGCTGCCCGATTCCACGGGGTTCATGTCATTTTGGGCGATGCGTTCGATCTTGGCAGGTCCTTGGCCGAACGCGCGTCGGATCGCTTTGCCGCCGTGGTTTCTGGGATTCCGCTGCTGAATGTTCCAACCGAGAAGCGGCGCGCCCTTATCGAGGATTCCCTGGAACGGGTCAGGCCAGGGGGCCCCTTCGTACAGTTCTCTTATGGCTTTCAGCCGCCGATCCCGGCGCCCGCCGGGGCAACGGTGCAGCTGGCCTCCTTTGTGTGGAGAAACATCCCACCCGCCCGGGTATGGGTTTATCGCCGCGCCTGAGCGGTGCGCGCGAAGCCGCCTCAGCCCGGCGGCACCAGATGTTCGAGATCTTCGGCGTCCGCGTCTTCATCGTAAAGCGGAGCGGGTGCTTGGCTCTTGGCTCCCAGGCGCGCAATGACGAAGGGAATCGTGGCGAGATAAATCAGCAGCCCCACGGTCAGCATGGCCCAGGGGACATAGACCACAAGCGGCACCAGCACGCCCGCAAGGGCCACGGCCGCGATCCTGGCATGCCGGCCAAGCCGGTTGTGCTTCAGCGACGGCGTCGGAACGCGGCTCACCATGAGGATCGATGTAAAGGCGATGAGCACCAGGCAAAACAGCGGATCGCGGAACACATCGCTTTGGAATTCGAAGCTCAGCAGCAGCGGCAGCAGCAAAACGCCGGAGGCGCCGGGCGTGGGAAGGCCGGTGAAATAGGGGTGGGATTGCGTCGCCCCTTCGTCGCGCGCGGCTTCGATGTTGAAGCGCGCCAGGCGGATGGCGGCGCAGATGCAGAAAATCAGCGCACCGATCCAGCCGGCGGTGCCCATTTCGGACATGCTCCAGGAATAGACCACAACAGCCGGTGCGAGCCCGAAACTCACCAGATCGGCGAGCGAATCCAATTGCGCTCCGAAGCGGCTGTCGGCGCCCAACCAGCGCGCCGCCTGTCCGTCGAGCACGTCGAAGATCATGGCGCAGAAGATCGCGACGACCGCGAATTTCCATTCCTGAATAAGGGCGAATTTGACTGCGGTGGCGCCTGAGCAAAGACCGAGCAGCGTCAATGCGCTAGGAATGACTTTGCTGATCGACATGTCTTCGAGGTGGTCCTGAGCCCATTGCCTCGGATTGAGTCTTTCACGCGCCATTGCGTCAAAATCCCATTATTGAAAGACCGCGAGAACAGTCTCGCCAGCTTTGACATGTTGCTTCGGTGCCGCCACGATTTTCGTTCCTTGCGGAAGATACACGTCGAGCCGGCTACCGAACCGGATAATGCCGAACCGCTCGCCCCGGCGCACGCTTTGGTTCTGCACCAGGTCGCATTTGATCCGGCGAGCTACGAGACCCGCTATCTGTACCACAGCCAGGTCCTTGGCGTCCCCTAATCCTTTTGGGCGGATTCGGGCGGACATCCGCTCGTTAT
>DATARE010000484.1:0-1637 GCA_036264295.1 Micropepsaceae bacterium
CTGTTCAATCTTGGCGGTCCGGATTGTCTCGAGGCGGTTCAGCCCTTTTTACAGAATCTGTTCAGCGATCCGGCCATTATCAGCCTGCCTGCGTTCCTGCGCCTGCCACTGGCGCGCTTCATTGCCTGGCGCAGGGCGCCGCTTGCGAATAAAATCTATGACCATTTGGGAGGGCGCTCCCCGATTCTGCCCGAGACCGAGGAACAAGCTCGTGCCCTGGAGGAGGCGCTTGCGCGCGCCGGCCATCAAGCGAAATGCTTTATCGCCATGCGCTGCTGGCATCCCTTCACGCAGGAGGCGGTTAAGGCGGTCAAAACATTCGCACCCGAGCGCATCGTGCTTCTGCCGCTCTATCCGCAATATTCCACCACGACGACGCAGTCATCGCTCGCGGAATGGCGCAACGAGGCGACTCGGCAGGACCTTGGGATTCCCCAGCACGAAGTCTGCTGTTATCCGTTCGAAGAGGGGTTTGTCGCGGCAATCGCCGATTTGGTGGCCGATGCCCTTCAGTACATCAAGAAAGAAATCTCCTATCGCGTGCTGTTCTCTGCGCATGGTCTGCCCAAGCGGGTTATCGAGCGCGGCGATCCCTATCAATGGCAGGTCGAGCGCACAGTGGAGGCCGTGATGGCCCGCCTGAAGCGGCCGGATCTCGACTGGCGGATTTGCTACCAAAGCCGCGTCGGGCCACTGCAATGGATCGGGCCCGCCACCGATGCGGAAATCCGCCGTGCCGGGGAAGAGGACAAAGGCTTGATCATCGTGCCGGTTGCCTTTGTTTCGGAGCATTCCGAAACCTTGGTGGAGCTGGATATCGAATACGCAAAGCTCGCGGAAGATGTTGGCGTCCCCGATTACATTCGTGTGTCCACAGTGCGCAGCCATCCGGCGTTCGTCGGGGCACTGGCGGGCCTTGTCACGATAGCGCTTGGTGCCAAGACACCCGTCACCTGCGCTCCGGGGCGGATTTGCCCGCGCCAATGCATCTGCGGTCACGACCGGACGCTTGCCTATGTTTGAGGCACTGAACCCATTCTATCTGTGGATCAAAGCCTTCCACATCATCGCCGTGATCGCGTGGATGGCCGGCATGCTCTATCTCCCCAGGCTCTTTTTCTACCATTGCGATGCCCGGCCCGGGACGCCGGAATCGGAACGTTTCAAGACGATGGAAGGGCGTCTGCTGCGCATTATCGTCAACCCCGCCATGATCGCGGTTTGGATTTTGGGTCTCACGCTGGTGGAGACCCCCGCAAGCGGCGGACCCAAGCAGGGCTGGCTTATGGTTAAATTTCTCCTGGTCATCTGCCTTTCCGCGGTTCATGGCCTGTTTTCGCGCTGGCGCAAGGATTTCGCACAGGATCGAAATCGGCGCAGCAAGCGCTTCTACGCCGCATGGAACGAAGTCCCCGCGCTTCTGATGATCGCCATTGTCATCCTGGTTGTGGTCAAACCTTTTTGAAATCTTTCTCAATCTCGACTGGGGGGATTTTCAACGGCGAAGAATCCCGGTACATTGAGCCGTTCTTCAAATCGCGCGCTTTCGAAATTTGCCGCTACAGGCGGCGCGGGCGCGAAGATCTCCCAGTTCAAAGCGGTAGAAACATCCGTTCCGCCGCGGGACCTTTTCCAGC
>DATARE010000506.1:0-12636 GCA_036264295.1 Micropepsaceae bacterium
ATGCCGACAGCCTTGCTTACAAACGCATGTGGGGCGCCTATGGCAAGCCGCCGACGGATATGAAGCTGCCGAACTACAATCCGAAATCGGAGCAGTTCGCCAACCCGGTTCACTGCGTGCGCATCGCCAATGATGGCCTGGTCTATGTTTGCGACCGGACCAATGACCGCATCCAGGTGTTCCAGAAGGACGGGACGTTCGTAAAGGAATTCGCGGTCCGGCCGGAAACGCACGGCACCGGCTCATCTTACGATCTGGCCTTCTGGCCGGATAAGAACCAGACCTATCTGATTATCGCGGACGGCGCCGACGGCGAGGCGGTGATCGTGCGCCGCGACAATGGCAAGGAAGTCGGCGCTTTCGGCCATTACGGCAAGCAGACCGGCCAGTTCCACAACATCCATCAGATCGTGTCGGATTCGAAGGGCAACATCTATACCGGCGAAGTGGATGTCGGGATGCGCATCCAGAAATTCGTGCCGAACATGGCGCCGGCGAAGTAGATGGTGAATGGGGAGTGGCGAATGGCGAATAGGTATTCGCTATTCGCTATTCGCTATTCGCTGCTGACCTTGCAGCAATCCCACTGTCTCATAGAGCGGCAGGCCGACGACATTGCTGTAGGAGCCGTTGATGAATTTCACAAAGGCTTCGGCGCGGCCCTGGATGGCATAGCCGCCGGCTTTGCCCTCGCCTTCGCGGCTCGCGACATAATCGGCGATCTCTTGCGGCGTCAGAACTTTGAAGGCGACCCGCGTCGTGACCACTCGCGTGCGCGGTTTCGCATTCGGCGCGATCAGCGCAAGCGCGGTCATCACTTGATGCCGCCGTCCCGACAGCAGCCGCAGACAGCGCGCGACCTCCTCGGGCGTTTCGGCTTTGGGCAATATCCGCCGGCCGCAGACCACCACTGTATCGGCGGCAAGAATAAGAAATCGACCCTCCCCTTGAGGGAGGGTCGAAGGCGCGGAGCGGCTTCGGGGAGGGGACAAATCCAAATCTCCCCTCCCCAAAATCTTCTGCTCGCTATTGCTCGCAAAAGATTTTGACCCTCCCTCAAGGGGAGGGTGGAGAGACAGGGTCGCTCGCTCTTCCTCAAGGGCAGGGTTGAGCAGTGCCGCCACCGCTTCGGCTTTGGCCAGCGCCAGGCGCAGCCCATAGGCGCGTGGCAATTCCTGTTTCTTCGGCGTCTCGTCCACTTCGGGCGCGACGATGCGCGCCGGCACGATCCCCGCCTGCGCCAAAAGCGCCGCGCGTCTGGGACTTGCGCTAGCGAGAACCAAAGCCAGAGAGGAGGTCGCGGCCACGGGCGTGGCGCTTATCTATTTGAAGCGGTAGGTGATGCGGCCCTTGGTCAGATCATAGGGCGTCATTTCGACCAGAACCTTATCGCCGACGAGCACGCGGATGCGGTTCTTGCGCATCTTGCCGGCGGTGTGGGCGATGATTTCATGCTCGTTCTCGAGTTTCACGCGGAAGGTGGCGTTGGGGAGCAATTCCGAGACGGTTCCGGGAAACTCAAGCAGTTCTTCTTTGGCCATTCGGTTCCTGTGCTGGTGAGCAAGCGGCGGGAGCATGCACTTGGGCTCGCGAAAATCAAGCGCCCGCGCACCTGTCATTTCAGATAAAGCGCACAGATCAGGGTGAAAAGCCGCCGGGCGGTATCGAAATCCATCGCGATCTTGCCATTCAGCCTGTCGCGCAACAGAACGGAACCCTCGTCATGCAGGCCGCGGCGGCCCATATCGATGGCTTCGATCCGCTGGGGCATCGCCTCCCGCACTGCCGCATAATAGGTCTGGCAGACCTGGTGATAATCCTTCAGCACGCGGCGGAACGGGGTCAATGACAGCATCACGCGGCCATGCTCGATGTTCCCGGCCAAGCGCACGTCGAAGACCAGCCGGGTTTCGGCCGTGGAGAGAATCACATGATAGGGGCCGCCCGGCGAGCCCTTGAGCGCGAACTCATTGGCCTCCAGAAGATCGTGGATCGCGATCCGCTGCTCCTGTTCGATCTCGGGCGATTGGCGGCCGACGCCATCCAGCTTGATGCTGGCGATGCGATAGGGCCGTTGTTCCGCGCGGCTGATGATCGCCTCCTTGGCGCCGCCTATTTCCGATTCAACCTTATCGCAATCGAGCGGCCATGCGCGCCCAATCCTTCCGCTTCCGCCAACGACAACGCGGCAGGCGCCAGTTTCGACAGCGCCTCGGCGTCGCAGGCAAGCACGCTGGTGCGTTTGAGGAAATCGAGCACCGACAGCCCCGAAGAAAACCGCGCCGTGCGGGAGGTGGGCAGCACATGGTTCGGGCCGGCGATGTAATCCCCCACCGCCTCGGGCGTATGCCGGCCGAGGAAAGCCGCGCCCGCATGTTTCACGCGCGCGAAGAACCCATGCGGGTCGGCGGTGGCGATTTCCAGATGCTCCGGCGCGATGCGGTCCACGAGCGGTGCGGCATCCGCAAGGCTCGGCACCACGATAAGCGCGCCGTGGCCGTTCCAGGACCGCGCGGCGATCTCGCGCCGCGGGAGAACCGCAAGCTGGCGCTCCACCTCCGCGGCAACGGCATCGGCAAAAGCGGCATCGTCGGTGATCAGAATGGACTGCGACGAGGCATCGTGCTCGGCCTGCGACAGCAGATCGGCGGCGATCCAGGCCGGATCGTTGTCGCCATCGGCGACCACGAGAATCTCCGATGGGCCGGCGATGGAATCGATGCCCACACGCCCGAACACCTCGCGTTTGGCCGCGGCCACATAGGCGTTGCCCGGTCCCACGATCTTATCGACCGGCGCAATCGTCGCAGTGCCATAGGCCAATGCCGCCACGGCCTGGGCCCCGCCGATGCGGTAGATTTCCGTGACGCCTGCGATTTTCGCCGCCACCAGCGTCAAGGGGGGAATCGCCCCCCCCGAAGCGGGCGTGACCATGACGAGCCGCTCGACCCCGGCCACCCGCGCCGGCACCGCATTCATCAGCACCGAACTCGGATAGCTGGCGGTGCCGCCGGGCACGTAAAGCCCCACGCTGGACAACGGCCCCCAACGCCAGCCCAGCGTTGCGCCCGCCGCATCGGTGAAGCTCTCGTCCTTCGGCAATTGCCGCCGGTGGTAGACCTCGATCCGCGCCGCCGCCAGAAGCAGCGCGTCCTTCACGTCCGGCGGGCATTTGCGTTCGGCAGCCGCGATTTCCTCCGGCGAAACGCGCAGTGTCGCCGGCGTCAGCGTAACGCGATCCAGGCGCGCGGACAGCTCGATCAGCGCCGCATCGCCCCGCTTGCGCACATCGGCGATGATGTCCTTGACGATGCGCGAGACATCGTCTTCCGCCTCGCGATCCTCTCCGATCAGCGCGGCGAACTGGGTTTCGAAATCCGATGTGCTGGCATTCAGTCGGCGCGGCATTGTCAAGCCTAGTTTGTCGTCATCCTTCGACAAGCTCAGGATGAGGACATAAGCAAAGCCTCAAGGTGAAACCGGCCGAACCGTGACGGCCCTACCATAGGTGACAGGCGTTCGCTAGCTGCGTTCCAGATCGTGTTCGGGCCGCGCCACCGCGGGACGCGGCTCGGACATGTCGCGCATGGCCGCATCGATGCATTCGACCTGAAGCCGGATGCGTCCGCCGCCTGCGAACAGCAAATCGATGATGCCCCCACCGTCGCTTTCGGGTGTGAAGTTGAGGGCGAGAAGTTCAGCCACGGCGTCGGGATTGTCTTGGCGGAGATTTTGCGATTGCACCTTCAGCACGCTGTCGAAATGCAGCCCCGTCAGCACGCGTTCGCCGATGCTCTCTTCCGGGCAGCCTTCCCAGCAGAAGCGGTTCAATATCGCCACGAACCGATGCTGGCGCGGCAGATAGGCAAGATCGCCGATGCGCATCACGGCATCCTGAAGATGCGCCGAAATGATCTTCAGATCTTCCTCATCCTGGGCAAGCAGCTTCAATCCGCTCATTCCTTCAGCCGTTCGATATCCGCGCCGCAGGCTTTCAGCTTCTGTTCGATCCGCTCAAAGCCGCGGTCCAGATGATAAACGCGATTGACGATGGTTTCGCCTTCCGCCGCAAGCCCGGCGAGCACCAGACTCACCGAGGCCCGCAAATCCGTCGCCATCACGGGGGCGCCTTTCAGCCGGTTATGGCCGGTGACGGTCGCCGTATCGCCTTCGACCTTGATCTCCGCGCCCATGCGCAAAAGTTCCGGCACATGCATGAAGCGATTCTCGAAAATGGTTTCGCGAATATGCGAGGTTCCCTCCGCGGTGCACATCAACGCCATATATTGGGCCTGCAGGTCGGTGGGAAAACCGGGAAACGGTTCGGTTGCAACATCCGCCGCCCTGATGCCCGCGCCGTTGCGCCCAACGGCAAAACCCAGACTCGTGGTTTCGACCTCGACACCCGTGCGGCGGAGCAGCGGAACAAGCGCGCCGATAAGTTCCATGGTGGTGCCGGTCAGTTCCACTTCGCCCCCTGCGATGGCGGCGGCAATCGCATAGGTTCCCGTCTCGATGCGGTCGGGCAGCACGGCATGGGTGGCCGGGCCCAGATCGGGGACGCCGTCCACGATTATGGTGGAACTGCCAAGGCCGGAAATCTTCGCACCCATCGCGATCAGACAGTGCCCCAAATCGCCGATCTCCGGCTCGCGCGCCGCGTTGATGAGCACGGTCCGCCCCTTGGCCAGGCTGGCGGCCATCATGAGATTTTCGGTCGCACCGACGGAGACGCTGGGAAATTCGAATTCCGCACCCTTAAGACCGTGCGGCGCGCGGGCCAGCACATAGCCTCCGGTCAACTCGATTTCCGCGCCCATGGCGGCAAGACCCTTCAGGTGCAAATCCACCGGCCGCGCGCCGATGGCGCAGCCCCCGGGCAGCGACACCATCGCCTCGCGGACGCGCGCAACAAGCGGTCCCAGGACCAGGAAGCTCGCGCGCATCTTGCGCACGGCATCATAGGTGGCGAGGCTTTGCGGCCGCGTGGGCGCCTGGAGCTTGATGACGCCGCCCACATGATCGGGGCCGCTCATCTGCCAGGCCACGCCGACACCCAATTGCCTGAGCACGTCCGCCATGTAGACGACGTCGGCAAGGTTGGGGACGTTGGTCAGCGTCAGCGGGCTTTCCGACAGCAAGCACGCCGCCATCAAAGGCAGCGCTGCGTTCTTTGCTCCGCTGATGGGGATTTCCCCTTTGAGCCGGCGGCCTCCGGCGATGCGAATGCGATCCATGGGTTTCTATGTGGCCTTTTCGGAGCGTGGATTCCAGCGGCCGGCGGCCGCTTTCGAAGGGAAAGCGTTAATCGGGCTTTGGGGCGGATTTCGGACGGGCCGCGGGCGGATCATCCATCCCCGTCTGCGGGGCGGCGGCCAACCCCTTCGATGCGGTGCCTGCCCGTTCCTGTGCCTTGCGCCGCTTGAGATTTTCCTTGAGGGCCGCGGCCAGCCGGGCCTGACGCGGATTGTTTTTGCCTGTCGCCATAAAGGCGCTTCCTTATGCCTTTCGCGCGGACGCACCATGGGCTATAGCAGCGGCCTTCTTGGCCCTTTGGCCCACCGGATGCCGCAGTAGCGTAGTGGTAGCGCAACCCCTTGGTAAGGGGTAGGTCGTGAGTTCAATTCTCACCTGCGGCACCAGTTTTTCCGAAAACGAGGCACGTTTCGCTTGGCTGAGCGTTGTTGCGCCGCGCCTTTCTGGCGCAGCAGTGGAGTTGCCCATGCCTTTAACTGTCCTGACGGTTCAACCGCTGGTCGCGCTGTTGTTCGGTGTACTGATCCTGCTGGTGCCGCGGTTCCTGAATTATTTCATCGCGGTGTATTTGATTCTGATCGGCGCCATGGGTCTATGGCCGCAGTTCTTCAGCCATGTGCACTTCACTTAGTGCGCGCTATCGAGCGCAGCCAGCACGGTGGATTCGGTCAATAGCTGCGGTAGCACGTCGGGCTTGTCCGCGCCCGGTGCATAATAAAGATAAAGTGGCACGCCCGAACGCCCCTGACCGGCGAGCAGCGTGGTGATTTCCGCGTCCTGATTCGTCCAATCCGCTTTCAGCGCCGCGACTTTGCGCGCCGCGAAGGCCTGCGCCAGTTTGCCGCCCGAAAGCGCGACCTTTTCGTTGACCAGGCAGGTGATGCACCAGGCAGCGGTCGCATTCACGAAAACCGGACGGCCTTCGGCGCGCAAACTCTGCAGTTTCGCGGCGCTGAAGGCTTCATAAGCCAGCACCCCTTGGGGAGCCGAACCCGCAACCGCCCCGGGCCGCGCACCGGCCCCCGCCAGGGGAATCAGCACGATGGCGCCAAGGATGGCGACCGCCGCCGCGGCAAAACCCATTGTCCGGCGGCTGCCTTCCGCCCCCTGGCTGCGGCCGTAGGCCCACAGCCCGAAGGCAAGCACGACGGCCCCCGCCAACGCCGCCAAAACGCCATCGGAGCCCGCCTGAAGACTCAAGACCCAGACCAGCCAAACCGCTGCGCCATACATCGGGAACGCGAGCACCTGACGCAACGTGGTCATCCACGTGCCCGGCCGGGGCAGCAAGCGAAGTGCGGCGGGCCAGAACCCAAGCACCATGAAGGGCGCAGCGAAACCCAATCCCAAGGCCGCGAACACGGCCATGGCGAAAACAGCATTTGCCGTCAGCGCGTATCCCATTGCCGCACCCATGAACGGCGCCGTGCAGGGCGTCGCCACCACCACGGCAAGAACGCCGGTGAAGAAGCTGCCGAGCGTACCTTCCTTGCCGGCGAGACTGCCGCCCAGATTGGTGAAGCGCCCGCCGCCGATTTCGTAAAGGCCGGACAGATTGAGTCCCACCGCGAACATAAGCAGCGCCAGCGCCGTTACGAACAGGGGCTGCTGCAATTGGAAGCCCCAGCCCAGGCTGGAGCCGCCGCTGCGCAACGCAATCAGCACCGCCGCCAGTGTCACGAAGCTGAGAACCACGCCCGCACCATAGCTGAGCGCGGACATTTTGGCCTTGTGCGGGGCCTCGCGCTTGGCGGCAAGCGCAAGCGCCTTCATCGACAGGACCGGGAAGACGCAGGGCATCAAATTGAGGATGAGCCCACCCAGGAACGCAAAGACCAGCGCCTCGATCAGACCGGCGCTATCGCCGGCTGTGCTTCCGAGCGCGGTAATCGAAGATGCGGGCACGCTTCCCGGCGCAGCTTCGACATTCAACGCATCCACGCGGCCATCGGCGCCGGTGAGCACCAGCAGGCCTTGGAGCTTGCCGGCATTGGCGCGCTTCTCTTTCGTGGCGAGCTTGTATCCGGTGGTGGCCTGGATCACGAACCCTTTGTCGCTGGTGCCTACGGTCTGCGGAGGCGCGGCTTCGACCATGCCATCCGCATACGGATAGAACTCCACCTGCCGCGGGCGGGCATTCGCGAGTTCGGGGCTTTGCACCAGCAGCGCGAACCGCTTGTCGCCGGCATCGTAGACAGATGGCCATGGCGCGGCATGGGGAAGCTTGGCGCGCGCCGCCGAGAACAGCGCGGCGGTTTTTGCGTCGGGCGCGGGCGGCGTCGCCGTGACGGCGAGCGGCAGCGTCAGATGATTCTCTTCCGGGACGCAGACCGTGTCCGAACACACCAGCCACATGACATCGGCGGTCAGCGTCGCGGTGTCGCCCGGCTTGGCATCGGCCGGCGCTTTGATATCGCTCAGCAGCGCCACCTGATCGACATAGCCGAATGTCATCAGCGGGCCCGCAGGCAGGCGCCTGGGATAGGGCCATTGGATTTCGCCTGCGCTCCAACCGGCCGGCAAATGCCAGGTGATGGCGGTGGGCGCACCGGAATCGCCGGGGTTCACCCAATAGGTGTGCCAGTTCTTGCGGATGTTCTCATTTAGCGCCACGCTGACCGTTCCGCCCGGCGCCACGCCCGCATGTTCGGGGATCAGGCTGGTCTCGACCTTAAGTTCTGCGTCAGGCAAGGCACCCGATTGCGCAAATGCCGCAACCGGGGCAAGGAGCCCCAGAGCCAAGCCGAACCATTGGGCGAAAAGCCGTTTCATAAGCATCTCTATACTCTGGCTGGGCTTGGCGAAAAAGCGCCCGAACGCCCCCTCGCAGGGTCGTGACAGGGCGTCCGGACTAGGCGAACCCCGACAAACGCAGATAGATAGCGGCCATGCGCATCACCGCGGGCAAATTCAAGGGGCGGAGCCTTGTTCCCCCCAAAGATTCAAGCGTCCGGCCGACCTCCGACAAGGTCCGCCAGGCCATATTCAACATCTTGGAACATCGAGATTTTGGCTTCCCGTTCGCTCTTGAAGGGGCGCGGGTGGGAGACTTCTTCGCGGGCACCGGCGCGATGGGAATCGAGGCCCTGTCACGGGGCGCCCGCTACTGCCTGTTCGTGGACGATTCGGCCGCATCCCGGGCGCTGATCCGGGAGAATGTGGAGGCGTTGGGCCTGACGGGCGCCAGCAAGATCTGGCGGCGGGATGCGGCATCTCTCGGCCCGCTCGATACGCTGTCGCCCTTCGATCTCGCCTTTCTCGATCCGCCCTACCGCAAGGGGTTGATCGCGCCGGCCCTGGCGGCCTTGCGGGACGGCGGTTGGCTGAACGCGCCGGCGGTGGTGGTTGCGGAAATGGCGGAAGACGAAACTGCTCCGCCCACGGAGGGATATGACATCATCGACGACCGGGTCTATGGCGACACACGGGTGGTTATTCTGAAAAGCGCCCTCCCCGCCGCTCAGGGCTAAATGAAGGTATTGCGTCGATTGGTTGGTTTTGCCTTTGACCATTCTCGCGGTGCGAGTGGGCGCGCGAAATGCGGCGGCACCGGTGTCAAATACACGACCGGCCTGGATACCCGATGCAAGGCGACAGCCTGAGATGCGGCGGGCCGACATCGGAAATACCGGGCGTGTCTCGCCCCTTGGGACTTCCTGCCGGTGAGCAGTCTGCCCCCTTATCGCGGCCCGGGGGAGATGTGTCCAAAGCGCAGTCACCCGGATGCTGCCGCTCGCGCGGGGGATTGACGCTATCGCCCTTGTTCGTGATTCCGGGTTCGCCGCGATAACCATTGGCATCGCGGTTGCCAATGCCGGGTGCCGGCGCGGCTCCGTTGCCGGGGCGAAGAGGCGTTGAGAATTGTTCAATAGCTCTGCCGACATCCGCCATACCCATGAAAGCGGACGTCACAATCAGAACCACGACGGCGATTCTAAGTCCACGAATGAGGGCCACCTTTGGCACGGCAAAAAGGAGCGAGCCCAACAATGATACGGCAAGTTCAAATCCCCTATCTGGCCGGGCAATGATATCGACGTCATGTTTCTTATTCCTGCAGGACACGGATATTTCGACACCGGCGGGGCAGCCATGATGCGCCCCTCACAATTGGAGCCGCAGACCCGCCGCTAGAACATGACTGGTCGAACGGGCGCGCGCCTCGACGCTGTATCCCGCGAAGAGGTCGCATGTTCCGTCGATTGTCTTCGACACGCGCAAGCCTGCCAGGAGCGCGTCATGCCCCGTTCGGCTCGAAAACGTCGAGAAGGTTGCCGACGGCGCACCGGCGAGCTCAGCGTCTGTGCGGCCGGAGGTTTCGCCGAAATCATGCGCCCAGGCAACCATTGCAACAGGCGCCCACCCCGTGCCGCCCAGCAGACGGTCCAAATCGGTGTCACCACCGACAAGGACGCGCGGCGTGCTGAAGCTGCCGTTCTGCACGGCCAAGGACAGTGTGCTGGCGCCAGTTTCGGTAAACGCGCTGCGCTCGACATGATCGTAATGAATCTCGCCGAATGGCACGACGATACCGTCACCGTAATGCGCGGAGAAATCGCCCGATGCCGACCATCCGTCAGCGGACCCGATGGCGGTACGGGTTAGTGCGCCAATCTGGATGAACCGCTCGCTGTCAAAGTGGTCGAAGCCTGCCGACAATTCACCGTCGAATCGCCAGCCGCTATCCGTCACGCTCCCATAAAGGAGGAACTGACCGGTCTTGACACGGGCCTGCGCGGCGTTCCTCGTCACGATATCGGCGGTGGCATAGCCGCCGCCGATTCCGAGCAACATATCCTGCGTGCGGATCAGGTCGTAGCCGGCAACAATGCCGCCAGCGCTGTCGCGATTGCCCCGGGCATTGCCGTCGCCGCCGATCGTGGTCCGCTGGCCAATGGAGCGCGCCCAGAGAGGGGACGTATCGTCCGGTTCGTCATGCATGGGCGACGTCGCGCCCAAGACGAGGCGATGCAACGATGCGGCCGCGACCAGCGCATCGCCATGGACCGCGCCGGCGATCTGATCGAAGCTTGGGCCGAGATCACCGACCGGCACACCGTAGATCGCCGTCAACACGACTGCCTGGTCGCCCGTCAGGTTCACTCCTGGCGGCCCGCGAAGACCATCGATGCCCGTTCCGGCGGCGTCGCGATTGGGGGTGTCTGTGCCGCCCAACGGTCCCAGATTGGCAAAAGATTGCGGCGTGACGACAAGATCGATGCTGTTGGCGGCATAGAACACATCGAAGCGCGTTCCCGGCGCAAGTCCGGACGCGGGTTCTGTCAGGTTTGCGTAGATTCCATTCACGCCGCCCGCAGCGCTGACGACCGTAAAGTGCTGGCCCAGCACGGGCGTGAAATTGTTATTCGCGCTGCCCGAGATGCCGCGCAGAACCGGCGCGATCGTACCGCCGGCGGTATAGGTGCTGGCTGCGCCGGACACCAGCACGCGCGAATAATTCCCCGCACCAGAGCCCGTTCCGGTCCCGTCAATGTCAAGCATCAGCGTGCTGCTTGCGCTTTGCAGCACCGATTGCGTGAAGGTCAGTGTGCCCGGCGAGTAGCCCGGCCTGAGCGTGCCCGCGATCATTGCCGGCGCATCGACGGTGCCGGTGCCTCGCAGCAACCCGCCGCCGGCGACGATTAAATTATGGGCGTCGAGATTGCCGTTGACGACCAGCGTGCCGCTTTGAACCGTGCCGCCGCCGAAGGCGATTACGTTGGAGCCGGCCGGAATCACATATTGCGCGTCCGGGTTTTCAATCAACACACGCCGCGCCATGTCGTTGATGCCCGCAATTACCATACCCGTGGTGTTCAGGTCGACCAGCGGAGGCAGCGCCATAGTCACCGCGAAAACCGTGTTCGATGCCCCCGAATCGCTGCTGCTGCTCGTGTTCGGCACGGTCGAGGCGATGCCACCGAACACGTAGCCGAGAGTAACGGTATCGGACGTTGCATTCGCCATCACGCTGTCGAGATCGATGATGCCGTTGCTGTAATGGGCGATGCCATTTGCCAAAAAAAACTGGGCCGTGGTGCCGAACAGCAGCGTGTTTCCCGGGTTGCTGGACTGAGACACCAGGGTCGGAAACTCGGCCGCCATGAGGTTTTGCGTGAATTGACCGTTGTGATCGATCACGATGGTCGTAATCGTATTGGTGAAGGGCAATTCTGGGTCCGTTGTGTAGGTGTGCGTATTTGGATCCAGGGTCGCATAGCTGAGGCCGCCGAACAGCGTGATGTAGTTGCCCCCGGTGGTCTGCGAGAAACTGCCAAAATGCGCCGAGGAATAGATATTGACCGCCTGCTTGAAGGTGCCGGCAGCGGCAGGATCCGCCGAATGCGGCACACCATCAGCGCCGATCGTCACTGGCACGGTCCATATGCCGCTTGTCGGCGTGAATACGCCGCCCAGCGCGACCAGCCCCTCGCTTAGCGCGCCGGTCACGGAATCGCGGTGCAGGATGCCGACCAGATTGTCGCCAGTACGGCGCAGCAGCGATTCATCGCCCGGATTTGGCGAGGCACTCAGATTCTGGATAGCGAGCGATGCCGGCGTATCGACGATGTCGAAGCTGCGCACCTGGTCCGTGTAGTTGCCGTTGGCCGAAGGGTCGAAGTCGCCATTGAAGTTCTGGCCGAAAACCAGCATGGCGCGGCCATTCACTTCGGCCAGTCCACCGCCTGTCACGCGCAGCGATGGATCCTGAATGGTGCGGAAAATGCTGGTGACGGATGGCGCCGTTGGATCGCCCTTTACCCAGGAAATCAGGCCGTTCAGATCCACCGAGGTCAAATTGTTGTAAGTCTGGGACGTGTTCGCCGTACGATCGAATCCGTAGCCGCCGACGACATAGAGTTTGCTTCCGACCTGCACGCTTTCATAGGAACTGGCCGAGAGCGCATCGATCATCCCGATCGGAAGCCCCGAGGTGTCGAGCGAGCGTGACCAGCTTTGCTTGGTGACCGGATCGACAATCCAGATGTCATGGTTCTGATTTGCGGGCGGAAAGCTGGTGGCGCTGCCCTGGGAAAATCCGTGCAGGCCGTTGGTGCGCCCGCCAAGCAACACCCAGTCGCCCGCCTGCTGCCCGCTGGCAAAGGATTGCAACGTCGGCATCGGCGTCGCACCAAAATCCTGAACCGCCAGGCTCAGGTTATAGGGCATCGGATAATTCGTAACCGGTAGCGTGATGTCGGGTGTCTGGTTGTCGGCTCGGGCCGTCGACCAAAACGAAAGAACGGCCAGGCCCGCAAGCAACGCCTCGCGTTGAACAGAAATTCTCGGTGACACGCGCGCTTCCCCAGTCCCGCGATACATAGTGACGGATGTGGGAGGGCCCCGCAATCCAGCGTGGGCTCGGGGCTGCTTAGCGGT
>DATARE010000538.1:0-14213 GCA_036264295.1 Micropepsaceae bacterium
CGATTGGGCCAAACCGGCGGGCGAACTGGATTGCATGATCCGTGGCTTGTCGCCGTCGCCCGGTGCCTGGTTCGAGGCCAAGGGCGAACGCATCAAAATCCTGCACGCGGGACCGGGACCGGGAAAGGGTGCGCCCGGCGAGGTGCTGTTCGATTTTGCGATCGCCTGCGGCCAGGGCGCGCTGCGGCCGCTGATGGTGCAGCGCGCGGGACGCGCGCCCGCGGATTGGCTGTCGTTTCTGCGCGGCTTTGCGCTGAAACCGGGCGAGCGTCTTGCCTGATGCCGCGCTATCGCGTGACGCTCGAATATGATGGCGGGCCGTTTTTCGGCTGGCAGCGCCAGGAGAATGGGCCTTCCATCCAGGGCGCGTTGGAAGAGGCGATCTTCAAACTCTCGGCCGAGCAGGTGACGGTGACAGGCGCGGGGCGCACCGATACCGGGGTGCATGCGCGCGGTCAGGTCGCGCATTTCGACCTCGTGAAGGAATTCCCGGCCGATACGGTGCGCGATGCGCTGAACGCGCATTTGCGTCCCGCGCCAATTGTGGTTCTGGATGCCGCCTTACCATCACCGGAATTCCATGCACGGTTTTCCGCGGTGGCGCGCCATTACGAATATCGCATCCTGTGCCGGCGTGCCCCGCCGGCCTTGGATCGCGGTCATGTGTGGCATGTGTCGCGCCCTCTCGATGCGGACGCGATGCGGCAGGGCGCGCGCGCATTGGTCGGCGCCCATGATTTCACGACGTTCCGGTCTTCCGAATGCCAGGCAAAATCGCCCGTGAAGACACTGGATTGCCTCGACGTGTCGGTGCAGGGCGATGAGATCGTGTGCTATGCGCGGGCGCGGTCGTTCCTGCACCATCAGGTACGCTCCATGGTGGGCACGCTGAAGCTGGTGGGCGAAGGGAAGTGGCGGCCCGTCGATGTGGACCACGCATTGGAGGCGCGCGACCGTACGCGCTGCGGCACGGTGGCGCCGCCGGATGGCTTGACCCTGCTGCGCGTGGATTATTCCTAAGGTCACCAAGCACTATGTCATTCCCGGCCGAGCGACGTTGTCGCGAGGGGAAGGGAACCCATTCGCGCGACGACCATCGGGACTATTGAATGGTTCCCCTTCCCTCGCCGCGTTGCACGCGGCTCGCCGGGGATGACAAGGAAAGTTGAGATCGGTTTAAAGCCGTTGCAGATCGACGAGTTCGACCGAATCGGGCTCAATCTTCCGCCCTAGAAAGATCTCGCCGACGCGGGCGAAACGGTCCGGTGCATCGGTCGCGAGAAAACGCGCCGGCTCGGACGTTGTTGCGTCGGATGCGAGGTCCTTTTCGGCAAGCAGGCGCGCAACGGCATCGGCCGTGGTCGCTGCGCTGTCGACAAGCGCGATGTCCTTGCCCGCGACCCGCGCAATGGTGTCCTTCAGCGCCGGAAAATGGGTGCAGCCGAGGACCAGACATTCCGGCCGCGCCGCCGCGGCCGCCAGCAGAGGATCGAGATAGCGCCTGGCCACCAGCTCGGCGATGGGACCCGTCGTCAGGCCCTCTTCGGCCAACGCGACAAACAGCGGACAGGCCTGCTGCGCAATTGACGCTTCGGGATTGCGTGTGCGGATGGCGCGCTCATAGGCGCCACCCTTGACGGTGCCTTCGGTGGCGATTACGGCAATGCGTCCCGACGGCGCCGCCGCGACGGCGGCTTGCGCCCCCGGCTCGATCACGCCGATCACCGGCGTGGGTGCCAGCGCTGCGGTGAGCGCCGGCAATGCGGTGGCAGACGCGGTGTTGCACGCCACCACCAAAAGCTTGATGTCATGGGCCATCAAAGCTCGGGCGCATTGCACGGCATAGCGCGTCACGGTGTCAGGGCTTTTGCTGCCATAGGGCAGCCGTGCCGTGTCGCCCAGATAGACGAAACTCTCATGGGGAAGCCGCGCCATCAGCGCCCGCATGACGGTCAAGCCGCCCATGCCGGAATCGAACACGCCGATGGGGCGATTGCGAGCCGGACGAGTCATTGCGCAAAATAAAGTTCGAGCACCGATTCATAAATGCGCGTGAGCGTTTCGATATCCGCGACACGCGCGCATTCGTCGGTCTTGTGCATGGTGCGGCCCGGAAGGCCAAGCTCGGCGACCGGGCAATGATCTTTGATGAAGCGCGCATCCGAGGTGCCGCCGGTGGTGGACAATTCCGGCGCTGCGCCGGTGACGCGCTTCACCGCCTCACTCAGAAGACCGGTGTACGAGCCGGGCTTGGTGAGAAACGACACGCCGCTGACGCTTCTGGAGAGCGCGATCTCGCCGCCATGGCTGGCGCGCACCGCCGCGGCAATCGCTTCGATCTGCGCGAACAGCGAATCGGGTGTGTGCAGATCGTTGAAGCGGATGTTGAAGCCCGCGCGCACTTCGGCCGGCGTCACATTGACGGCAGGATTGCCGGTATCGACGGTGGTGAAGGCCAACGTCGAGGGCTCGAAATGCTCGCTGCCATCGTCCAGCTTCCAGGCGGAAATCCGTCCGATCAAATCGGCCATGATGGGAATCGGGTTGAGCGAAAGATTGGGATAGGCGGCGTGTCCCTGTATTCCCGTCACCGTCACGCGCAAATTCATGCTGCCACGGCGGCCGATCTTGATCATGTCTCCCGTGCGTGCCGCCGATGTCGGCTCGCCAACCAGGCAATGATCCAGCTTTTCGCCGTGGCTCTTCAGCCAATCCAGCATCTTCACTGTGCCATTGATAGCGGGGCCTTCTTCATCGCCGGTGATGAGCAGGCTGACCGAGCCGTTCGGTTTGCCGCCCTTTTCCAGCCGCCGCGCCACCGCAGCAACGAACGCGGCAATGGCGCTTTTCATGTCGGCGGCGCCCCGGCCGTACAGCATGCCATTCGCAATATCGGCGGCAAAAGGATCGTGGTGCCACCCGGCCGCCTCGCCAACCGGCACCACATCGGTGTGTCCGGCGAAACAGAAATTCGGTGCACCGGTCCGGAGCCGTGCATAGAGATTTTCAATCGGCGGCGAATCGGACGCTTCGAAGCGCAAGCGGTGACAGACAAATCCCAGCGGAATCAGCGCCGCTTCCAATACGCCGAGCGCGCCTGCATCGTCCGGCGTCACGGACGGACACCGGATGAGCGCCTGCGCCAGCGCGATGGGGTCGGACGCGGCCATTCGCGTCTAATCCCGCAGCAATTCGTTGATCGAGGTCTTGGCGCGGGTCCTTTCGTCCACGCGCTTCACGATCACGGCGCAATACAGAGCGGGTCCGCCGCCGGCGCCGGGAAGGCTACCGGGCACGACAACCGAATAGGGCGGCACCTTGCCGTAATGCACATCGCCATTGTTGCGGTCGATGATCTTGGTCGAGGCGCCGAGAAACACGCCCATGGCCAGCACGGAGCCTTCGCCCACGATCACGCCCTCGGCGACTTCGGAGCGCGCGCCGATGAAGCAATTGTCCTCGATGATCACGGGGCCCGCCTGCAGCGGCTCCAGCACGCCGCCAATCCCCGTGCCGCCGGAGATATGGCAATGCTTGCCGATCTGGGCGCAGGAGCCGACCGTAGCCCAGGTATCGACCATGGTGGCCTCGCCGACATAGGCGCCGACATTGACGAAGGATGGCATCAGCACGACGTTCTTGGCGATATGCGCGGAGCGGCGCACGATAGCCCCCGGAACGGCGCGAAATCCGGCATCGCGAAAGCGCGCCTCATCCCAACCCTTGAATTTGGAATCGACCTTGTCCCACCAGGCGGCACCGCCAGGCGCACCGGCTATGGCGCTCATATCGTTGAGACGGAACGACAGCAGCACGGCCTTCTTCAGCCATTGATGGACGTACCATTCGCCACCGGTTTTCTCCGCGACCCGGAGCCGGCCCGAATCCAATCCGTCCAGAGCCGCTTCGACCGCTTCGCGTTCGGCCCCTTTCGAGGAGGCGGAAAGCCGCTCGCGTGTTTCCCAGGCTGCATCCACAGCCTGCTGCAATTCCGTGTCATTCATGGTGTCGGATCCATTAACCGTGCTGAAAAAAAAGACGGGCGGAAGATGGGCGAGCGCTCTGTTTCTGGCAAGAGGCCATGGTCAAGTTAGCGCTCCCTTAAGCCGCAGCATGGATAGCTCCCCTCGGATTGGGCCTTTCGCGCCCGGGACCAGGGATGTTGCGGTGATTGCATTTTTCAAGCGCCTGATGAAGACGAAGGAGCTGCCGGAGCAGCTCTCCTACGAGAAGGCGCGCGCGGTTCTGGAATCCAATAAGGGCAAGCTCGAAGAGGAGCTTGCAGGCCGCGCCGATGCGAAGCCGGAGATGCTGTATTATCTCGCCGAACGGGGAAACCCGGCGGTTCGCCGCAAAGTGGCAGCCAATCCCTTGGCACCGGCGGCGGCGAACCGGCTGCTTGCCGACGATGCCGACAACAATGTGCGTGCGGAGCTGGCCCAGAAGATCGGCCGTCTGCTGCCTGATCTCATGGCGTCCGAACGCGAGCGCGTTTGCGAACTCACCATCGAGACGCTGCGGCGGCTGGCCGAGGATCAACTGGTCCGCGTGCGCAAGATTCTCGCGTCCGAGATCAAATCGCATCCCTGCGTGCCGAAGGATGTCGTGCTGAGGCTCGCGAGCGATGTCGATGAGACGGTCAGCGTTGCCATTCTGGAATATTCGCCGCTGCTTTCCGACGCCGATCTTTTGGAGATCGTAGCGAGCGCGCGCGCCCAGAGCGTGCTCGCCGCGGTTGCCCGGCGCCGGGGCGTCGATGAGAAGATATCCGAACTGATCGTCGCGTCGCTCGATGTTGCGGCCGTGGCGGCTTTGCTGGCCAACCCCAACGCCACAATCCGTGAAAGCACCATGGGAAAAATCATCGATCATGCGCAGTCGGTTCAGGCCTGGCATGGGCCGCTGGTGACGCGAAGCGATCTTTCCCTGCGCGCGCTGCGGCGCATTGCCGGTTTTGTCGGCGTGTCGCTGTTGCGGGAGCTGTCTCAGCGACATGGACTCGATGAGGAGACGGTTCAGCATCTCAAGCGCTGTCTCCGCCTTCGCCTGGAACATGATGACGAGACCGCGGAGACCAAAGAGGATAGGGCACGAATCGCGGTTCTCGCGGCGCGCGATCGCGGCGCGCTCGACGAGACCTATGTCGAGGAGGCCGTGGAGGCGGGACAACGGGACATCGTGATCGAATCGCTGGTGTTGCTGGCACAAGCGCCACGCCCGGCGATCGAGAAGATTTTTTCCTCGCGCGGCGCAAAAGCGATCACAGCTATCGTGTGGAAAGCCGGATTGACCATGCGCATTGCGTTCAAGATACAGACGATGCTGCTGAAATTGCATGCCGACGAATTGCTGCCCGGGCGCGCCGGTGTCGCCTTTCCGCTCGCGGAAGACGAGATGCGCTGGCATCTTTCCTATTTCGGGCTCGGAAACAGTTAGGTTCGGTCCGGCTTGGACGTGCGCCTGAAAATGTAATTTCACCATGGCAGGGCTTGACCCTGCCACCACGGTGAAAATTGATTCAGCGATAGCGCAGTAAACGGTTCAGTCCGGCTTGATAAGCGTGCCGGCGCCGTGTTCGGTGAAAAGTTCGAGCAACAGCACGTGCGGGATGCGCCCGTCCAGGATGACGGCGGCGTGCACGCCTTTTTCCACCG
This sequence comes from Micropepsaceae bacterium, assembly GCA_036264295.1. Taxonomy (GTDB): domain Bacteria; phylum Pseudomonadota; class Alphaproteobacteria; order Micropepsales; family Micropepsaceae; genus CAIYRG01. The sequence goes on from DATARE010000538.1 coordinate 5,655, forward strand.
CATCGATGGCGGTTTCGATTTTCGGGATCATGCCGCCGGAAATCGTGCCGTCCGCGATGAGAGCTCGCGCCTGGCTCACCGTCAGATGCGCAATGAGCTTGCCTTCGCGATCGAGCACCCCTTCGACATCGGTGAGCAGGATCAAGCGTTCCGCGGCAATGGCGCCTGCGACCGCGCCGGCCACGGTGTCGGCATTGATGTTGTAGGTCTCGGCCTTTGGCCCCACGCCGATGGGCGCCACCACGGGGATCAGATCCGAATTCAGGATCATGCGCAGGACTTCCGCATCCACGCGTTCGGGCTCGCCGACGAAGCCGAGATCGACGGTCGTGCGTTCCCCCGTCTTGGGATCGAGCTTGGTCCGCTCCAGCTTGCGGGCCAGCACCATGTTGCCGTCCTTGCCCGAGACGCCGACCGCACGGCCGCCCGCGGCGTTGATCCCTGCAACGATCTGTTTGTTGATGGTGCCGGAAAGCACCATTTCCACCACTTCCATGGCGGCCTGATCGGTCACACGCAGGCCATCGATGAAGGATGAGGGAATATTGAGACGTTTGAGCATGGCGCCGATTTGCGGGCCACCGCCATGAACCACCACCGGGTTTATGCCGGTCTGCTTCATCAGCACGATGTCTTGGGCAAATTCCTCCGGCACGCCGCCTTCCATGGCGTGGCCGCCATATTTCACCACGATGATCCGGTTGTCGTATTGCAGGATGAAGGGAAGGGCTTCCACCAGCACGCGCGCCGTGGCGCGCCACCGTGCAAGCTGGCGCAAGGTCCCGTCGCGCGTGGTTTCGTCCTGCACGCTCATAGAAATCCCCCGATGGGCTGGGCGAGGCTTATAGCCCGTCCGGACGGGCGTCAAAATCAAAACTTCGAAGGGTGCGCGGTCATGGCGCCGCAAGCGCGGTGAGGGCGGCCCGCAATCGTGCAATTCCGTCCCCGGTGACCGCCGAAGTGGCGATCAGCTCCGGGTGAGCCGCCCCATGGCGGCGGGCTTCGGCGTTGGCCTGCGCCTCTACATTGGCGAGTTCGCCGGGTCTGAGCTTGTCCGTTTTGGTCAGAACCATCTGATAAGAGACGGCCGAACGGTCGAGCAGAGTCATGACTTCGACATCCTGCGGCAGCGGGCCGCCACGGCGCGAATCGATCAGCAGCACTGCGCGCCGCAGATTCGGCCGCCCGCGCAGATAAGCAAAAATCAGCTCCGTCCAGCGCTCCGAATCGGATCGCGAGACGCGCGCGTAGCCATAGCCAGGCAGGTCGGCCAACAGCAGACGCCCTCCCAAACGGAAGAAATTGATCTCCCGAGTCCGGCCCGGCGTATTGGATACGCGTGCCAAGGTCTTGCGTCCGGTGAGCGTGTTGATGAGGCTCGATTTGCCGACATTCGAACGGCCGACAAAGGCGACCTCCGGCAAATCCGGTGGCGGAATGCCGTCGAGGTTGGCCGCACCGCGCAGGAATTCGCATTCCTGCGCGAACAGGATGCGCCCTTTTTCTTCGGCTTCTTTCTGGGCCTCGTCTGCGTCCGAATCCGTCATCAATCGGGTGGGCCGGCGGGTTTCTCCGGCGCTTCTCCACGCCTGAGCCGTGCTCCCATGCCGCGCAAGCGGTCGAGAAAATCGACCGGCGTGCCGGTGGAGCGCATGATCACCACCTGTTGGATGATGGAGAGCGTGTTGTTCCAGCTCCAGTAGATGACAAGTCCAACGGGAAAATTGGCCATCATGAACATGAAGATCAGAGGCATGAAGCCGAAGATCTTCTGCTGCGTGGGATCGGCGGGCGGCGGATTGAGATTGGTCTGAATCCACATCGTCAGGCCCATCAGCATCGGGAATGCGCCGAGCACCAGAAAATGCCCGATCACCGGGATCTGCGTCGGATCGGCGGGGATGAGTCCGAACAGGTTGAACAGATTGCTCGGATCCTGCGCCGACAAATCCTTGATCCAACCGAAGAAGGGCGCGTGGCGCATGTCGATGGTGACGAGCAGCACCTTATAGAGCGAGAAGAACACCGGAATCTGGATCACCATCGGCAGGCAGCCGGCCAGCGGATTCACCTTCTCCTTCTGATAAAGCTTCATCATCTCCTGTTGCTGCTGGACCTTGTCGTCCTTGAAGCGCTCGCGCATGCGCTCCATTTCGGGCTGCAGCTTCTTCATCTTGCTCATGGAGCGGTAGGACGCATTCGCCAGCGGAAAAAACAGCGCTTTGACGAAGACGGTGAAGATCAGGATGGCGATGCCGAAATTGCCGACATAGCGATAAAGAAAATCGATCGCCATGAACATCGGCTTGGTGATGAAGGAAAACCACCCCCAATCCACCGCCATGTCGAAACGCTGGATGCCGAGCGTCTTGCTGTAATCGTTCACCAGATCGACCACTTTGGCGCCGGCGAAGAGATGGTGAATCACCACTTGCGAACCATTGGGCGCCACGGTCTTCGGCTTCATCGTGAAGTCGGACTGATAGGCCTTCACCCCATTGGCGTCATAGGCTTTGTAGGTTGCGGTGAATTGCTCCGACTGCGGAGGAATCGCCGCGGCCATCCAATATTTGTCGGTGATACCGAGCCAGCCGCCTTGGCTGTCGAACCGCTGTGTCGTGTTGTCCTTGGCGAGATCGGCATAGGTTGGGTCTTTCAGCGTGCCGCCCAGAACGCCGATAAAACCTTCATGGACCACCCAATAATGTTGCGCCACCGGCAGATTGTGCCGCGAAACGAGTCCGTAGGGAAAAAGCTCCACCGGCGAGGCGCTGTGATTTTCCACCGTGTCGGCAATGGTGAACATGTAGTTCTTGTCCACCGAAACGCGGCGGTTGAAGACCAGTCCCTGACCATTGTCATAGGAAAGTTCGACATCATGGCCAGGCGCGAGTTTGTCGCCTTTGACGAGCGTCCATTCGGTGTCCGCACCCGGCGCTTTTTGCGGCGAACCGGCGGCGGCGATCCAGCCAAATTCCGCGAAATAAGGATGTTCGGAGGCCATCGGCGAAAGCAGCTCGATTTCCGCGCTCCTTGGGTCGGGCGTCTCGTGATAGGTGCGCAGACGAAGATCGTCGAAGCGTCCCCCCGTCAGATTGATCGAGCCATCGAGCGTCGGCGTATCGATGGCCGCGCGTTGCGGTGAGAGTTTAAGCGCGGCATCGCGCGGCAGATTGTGGGTGGCTTGCGCGCCCGCGCCCGGCTGAATGCCGGGGGCCGGCTGCGCCGCCGGATTCGCCGCTTTCTGCTGTTGGGCGATTTGCTGCTGCTGCGCCTGGTCCTGGGCAATCTGCGGCTTGCCGGCGAAATATTGCCAGCCGAAGACCACAGCCATCGATAAGATGACAGCGATGAGCAGATTGCGCTGATCGGACATAGGAACTCCGGTAAACCTAGTGCTTGTGGGCAGGGGCGTGCGGCACAGGATCATAGCCCGAGCCGCCCCCCAACAGTGTGAAGGGATGGCAACGTGCAATCCGGCGCAGTGCAAGCCAGCTACCCTTCAAGGGACCGTGAAGGCTAAGGGCCTCCAGCGCATAGGCCGAGCAGGACGGGCTGAAACGGCAGGCCGGGGGCAACATCGGCGAAATCAAACTGCGATAGGCCATGACAGGGGCGCGGAGAATCGCGACGGCGACTCGACGCGGCAGATCACGCATGGCCGTTGTCCTTTCGATCGCCCTGACCCGCGCCTTGCGAGTTCGACGCCTTTTCGCTGCGTGCGAGCACGGCATGAGCGGCAATAAGTGCTTTCTCCAAATCCCTGGTGAGCTCGGCAAAGGGCCGTGAGAGCGTCGCCGCTCGGGCAACAAGAACATAGTCATGCCCTTCGCGCCCTAAAAGGGGCAGGGTCGCCGCGGCTGCCGCGCGCAGCCGCCGTTTGGCCCGGTTTCGTATCACCGCGCCGCCGATCTTGCGGGTGGCGGTGAAGCCCACCCGGGCCGTGAATGGCTTGGCTTCGGGTGCTGGCGAGGCGCATGCCTCAAGCGTCAGCCCGGGGGCGGATTGCCGGCGGCCCTTCTGGGCGCGCAAAAAATCGGCCCGTTTTCTCATATGTTCAAGGGTAAGCTTGGCGGACAAACCGGATTCCGCGGGAGCCGTGACCTGGGCGTTCAGGCCGACAGCCTTTTACGGCCTTGGGCGCGGCGCCGCGCAATGATTTGGCGGCCCTTCTTCGTGGCCATGCGCTTGCGAAAGCCGTGGCGGCGCTTGCGGACGAGTTTGCTCGGCTGGTAGGTGCGCTTCACGGCAAGTCTCCGGAAAAATAGCCGGGTTGGCTCAAAAGAGCCGTGCTTCTACGGGGCAGAATGAGGGCTGTCAACCGGAAGCGGCGGTATCGCCTGCCGCTCCCGGTTTGACGGACAACCTAGTTGATCGTGGCGATGGCGACGTGGTTGACGCCGCTTTCTGCCATGACGAGGCCCTTGCCATCCTTGGTCGGCATCATATTGCGGACGACGCCGCCGCCGGAGGGAAGAACCGGGAAGGTCTGGAACTTCTCGGTCTTGGGATCGAAGCGCACCAATCCGTTCGGCTTGGTGTTGCCCTCGTCATACCAGACCACGCCGTTCAGGGTCGTGATCCCGTAAGGCTGGGACTTCGGACCGCCCGGCGACGGCCATTCCTTGGTGGCGCCGGTCTTGGTGTCATACATGCCCAGATAGCCGCGCGAATAGTCGGAAATCCAGATCACGTCATTGCCGTCGATGGCGATGCGGCGCGGCCGCGTGGCAGCGTTCGGCAGGACGACTTCTTTGATCTCCATGGTGTTTTCATCGATCGTGGCGAGCTTGGGCGCCTGCCATTCGCTGAACCAGAGCTTGCCCTTGCTGTCGAACACCATGCCGTAGGGGGCGGCCTTTTCGGTGGGGACGACGGCCAGCTTGACCGCGCCGGTCTTCGGATCCAGACGGCCGACCATGTTGCTGTTCTGCGAGGTGAACCAAAGGATGCCGTTCTTGTCGAACAGCGGCGTGTGCGGATCGCGCGCCGCGCCGGTCTTGTATTCCGTGAATTGGCCGGTCTTGACGTCGAGCTTGCCGATATAGCCCTTGAAATTGCCCGTGTACCAAATGTTCCCGTCCTTATCCATGGTCAGGCCATGGGGGCCGGAAATCGGGGTCTTCGTCTTGTAGACGTCGAATTTGCCGGTCTTGGGATCGAGGTGACCGATATAGCTTCCCATATGCGCGGTGTACCACATGGTGCCATCGGGAGCGGCCAGCGGATCGTGCGGGCGGGAACCCGGAATCGGAAGCTCCCACTCCTTGATCGAAACCTTCACGGGGCCGGGGACCGACACGAATTTGTTGCCCGGCCTTTCCGGGAAGCTTTTGACCAAATAGTTGGTGACAGAATCGACCTGATCGGGGGTCAGTGCCGCGCCGGCATTGACCATCATGTTCACATTGTTCTTCCACTCTGCGGCGCTGTAATTGCCATACACAATCCGGCCCAGCTCGTGGCAGGCCGTGCAAACTTCAGCAACCACGGCTTTTTCGGGCCCGGCCGGAAGCTTGTTGACGTCGGGATCAGCGGTTTGCGCCGCATAAGCGGGCAAAGCAATTGCCGCGGCCGCGACGGCGGTCACGAGAGAGAGTTTCAGCATAGGGACCCCTTGTTGTTTCCTGCTCAAGCGGCGGGCAATTTAGTGCAACCGGCGGGGGCTGCCAATACCGGCTTTGCTCGAAACTAGCGGGTCAAGGGCTTGTTACCTATATCGTCGTTAGGATGGTAAAGACGCCTGGTAGCTTCATCGGAAGCTTTTTCGCTGGCGGCATCGCGAGGGCGGGTGCGCCACATCACGACGCCATAGGCCATGGTGCAGCCCAAAACCGCGACTGCCAATACGTCGATGACGAACCACATCCATCCGCCCCAATCCATGGCGATCTCCAGAGCCTGTTCCAGGCGCAAACGCTCTCCGGTGGCGAAGGCTCCCGGCGCCAAAAACAGGAAATTTTGATCATTGGCATGATTTTGCCCGGAATCTGTTGCACGCTGACGCGATGTTGAAGGAACTAAAACGGTCCCGGCAAGGATGGCAGCTGGCTGCACACAGCCTGTCGGGACGGCTTCTTTTGCTCACCATCGCTTTCGTCATGCTGAGCGTGGCGCTGATCTATTTCCCGTCTGTGGCGCGCTATCACCATCAATTGCTTCAGGACCGGATTCATTCGGCACAGCTCGTCATTCTTCCCTTCACCGAGGCCGCCGGCCAGCAATTGTCTGCCGATTTGCGCAAGGAACTTCTGCAGCGCGCCGGCGTCGATGCCGTCATCTTGCGCGGTGGCGGGCAGCACGAACTTTTTTTGGTGGGTCCGGACCCGCCGCCGATCCAGGCGGAATATGATGGCGGCGAGACCGATTTGATCGACCAGATCCGCGATGTGGTGCGAACGCTGTTCGCCCGGCCGGGGCGCACGATTCGCATCAATGCCATGAGCGCTATCGGCGAAGGCAGCAGCATTGTCGTGGTGGCCAATGAAGAGCCGATCCGCGCCGCGCTTTTTGTATTTTCCGCGCGGGTCCTTGCGCTTTCGATCTTCGTCTCCGCCTTGACGTCGCTTCTGGTGTTCGTGAGCCTGTACTTGATCCTGGTGCGGCCGATGCAGCGGATCACGGGCGCAATGATCGATTTCCGCAACAATCCGGAAGATCCCTCGCGGATTTTGCAGCCCTCGCGGCGCCGCGACGAAATCGGCACCGCCGAGCGCGAACTCTCGACAATGCAGCACGAGCTTTACGGGTTTCTGCAGCAGAAGACGCGGCTTGCGGCTTTGGGCATGGCGGTGGCGAAGATACAGCACGATCTGCGCAACATCCTTTCCAGCGCCCAGATCGCATCCGACCGGCTGGCGGCGCTTGACGATCCTGTGGTGAAGCGGGTGGCGCCCAGGCTGGTGGACGCATTGGACCGGGCGGTCAGGCTCGCCACCAACACGCTGCGGTATGGGCGGGCCGAAGAGCGCGCACCCCAGCGGACGCGTTTCGCTCTAGCGCCGCTGATCGATGAGGCCAGCGCTTCGGCACTGCCGGAGGCTGGCGAAATCACGCTCGAAAAAGGCATTTCGCGCGGGCTCGAGATAGAGGCCGATTCCGAGCAGCTCTTCCGCGTGGTTCTCAATCTTCTGCGCAATGCGCGACAGGCGCTCGATGCCATGCCCGCCGAGACCAACCGCAAGAAAACCATTCTGGTCGAAGCGTGGCGCCGCGGGGATTCGGTGGTGATCGAAATCGCCGACAACGGTCCCGGCATTCCCAGCGCCTTGCATGAGCGGTTGTTTCAGCCCTTCTCGGGCACGGCCCGCAGCAGCGGCTCGGGATTGGGACTTGCTATCTCGCGTGAGCTGATCCAAGCCCATGGCGGGGATTTGATACTGGTCTCCACCGGAAGTGCGGGCACGCGATTCCGGCTCACCGTGCCGGACCGCAGGACCTAACCCGCGCCGGACAGGTTGCGTTGGTTCGATGGCCTGGGACCCGAAGACCTATCTTGCCTTTGGCGGCGAGCGGACACGCGCCGCATCGGATCTTTTGGCCCGTATCCCGTTGGCCGCACCGAAACGGGTTGCCGACCTCGGCTGCGGACCGGGCAATTCGACCGCACTTTTGCGTGCGCGCTGGCCCGAGGCGGAGATCGACGGGATCGATTTGTCGCCGGAGATGCTCAGCGATGCGCGCGCCAGCGGCATCCAGGCCAAATTCGTGGCGGCCGATATCGCGCAATGGGCGCCGGCTGAGCCCTATGACGTCATCTATACCAATGCCGCGCTGCAATGGCTGGGCGATCATGAGCGATTGATCCCGCGGCTCTTTTCCTTTGTGGCGCCGGGAGGCGTGCTTGCGGTCCAGGTACCGCGCAATTACGACGAGCTCTGCCAGGTGCTGTTGCGGGATTCCGCAGCCGATCCCCGTTGGGCCGACAGGCTCAAGAATGTGCGCGATTGGTGGAACGGTCTTGCTCCCGAGCATTATTACGATCTGCTCGTGCCCAAAGCCGATCCGGTCGATCTCTGGGAGACGCGGTATTTCCACATCCTTCAAGGCAATGATGCGATCTTTAATTGGATGATGGGGACAAGCCTTCGCCCCTTCGTGGCAGCGCTCGACTCACCCGGCAGGGAGGAATTCCTGATGGATTATCGCGGGCGCCTGGCGGCTGCCTATCCGGCCCGTCCCTCAGGCAGCGTCATTCATCGGTTTTTGCGGCTGTTTTTCGTGGCAACCCGCCGCGCCTAAAATTGTTACAGGGTTGCAATGTCTTAGCAAGGAAAATCACGCGATTTTGCCGGGTCTCACGCGTTTTTGGGTTGAATGATGAAAAAAAAGTAACAAGCCGCGCCCGGCCATTCTGGGACATATTCGACTCCTTAACCAGGGAGGCCATTTATGGCTCATGATTCTTTGAAGTCACTCGATAACGCGCTTGCCCACGTTCAACAGGACCGTCGTGGTTTCCTGAAGACGTTGATCGTCGGCTCAGCCGTTGCCGCGATTCCTGTGATGACCTCACAGGCGATTGCTGCCGAAGGCGAAGAAGGCGAAGAAGGCAAGAAG
>DATARE010000498.1:0-4013 GCA_036264295.1 Micropepsaceae bacterium
GCAATTGGTGGAAGTCATCCGCGGCATCGCCACTGAAGACGAAACCTTCAGCGCGGCGCTGGAGCTGGTGAAGCATGTCGGCAAGACGGCGGCGAATGCCGAGGATTTCCCGGCCTTCATCGTCAACCGCATTCTGCTGCCGATGATCAACGAGGCGGTCTATACGCTGTATGAAGGCGTGGGCAATGTGGAGGCCATCGATACCGCCATGCGCCTGGGCGCCAATCATCCGATGGGACCGCTGCAGCTTGCCGATTTCATCGGGCTGGATACCTGCCTTTCGGTGATGCAGGTGCTTTACGAAGGCCTTGCCGATTCCAAATACCGGCCCTGTCCGCTGCTGGTGAAATATGTCGAGGCCGGCTGGTTGGGGCGCAAGGCGGGCCGCGGCTTCTACGATTATCGCGGCGAGAAACCGGTCCCGACGCGGTAATTCAGAGCCAGGCACAAGGGCATCAGCACTTATTTCCGGACGTGTTCGAAATAAGCGCGCAAAATGGCGTTCATACGCGTCTGATAACCGCGCCCCTGGCGCTTGAACCAATCGACCATATCGGCGTCGAAACGGACCGTAAGGCGTTCCTTTGAATGTGCAGGCTTGGGCATACTGGCTTTCTTGATCCAGTCAGCGCCGGGATCGAACGTGTCGGTATCATTCGTGATAGTTCGGGCGATCTGACGATCGGAAAGCTTGTCCACCCTTTCCCAATCGGTCTTGGAATTGTTACGACCCTCGCCCAAACGCATCCTTGTAAGCTTCGCGCTCATAATTCCTGGCTCTTCTTGCGCTTATTAGACGCAGTGTTTCGCCGTCGCGCGTAAACACCACGGCAATGATTCGACCTTCCACAACGCCATACGCAATGAACCGCGCCTCCTCATGTCTTGGCGATGGCGCTTCCAACACGTCGCCTGCCCAAATCTCCTTGGCGTCGATGAAATCGATTCCGTGCTTCGCGACATTCGTAAGCCGCTTTCGCTCGTTCCACTCGAAAATTATCGCCATAATATATGTACGCCGTATGTACAATCAATGCTGGTTTGAACGAGGCGATGAAATCGACTTCATATACGCTACCGATGCCGGATCGCCCCATTTCTGACCGCCGGCGGCGCGCGCGACCTCATGACCGTCGGCATCGATCAAAACCGTGAGCGGCAGCTCATTGGCCGCGAAGCCGCGCTGTGTCGCGAAATTGCTGTCGATATAGACCGGCAGGCCGTCCGCCCCGTGCATCGTCAGAAAATCGCCAATCTTCATGGCGTCAAGCTTCTCCAGCACGTCCACCGGCACCACCGTGATGCGGTCCTGCGGCAGTTCCTTTTGCAGCTTCGCCAGCTCGGGAAGCTCGTTGATGCAGGGCCCGCACCAGGTCGCCCACAGGTTCACCAGCACGTAGCGGCCGCGGTAATCGGTGAGCTTGACCTCCTTGCCGCCGGCATCGCGGAAGGCGATACCCGCAGCCGCCGGCTGGCCGGAGGTCAGTTTCAGCTTGTCCAGCACCGCAGGCGGCGCGTGGACATCCGAGGGGCCGTTCCCGTATAGGACGGCCGCCACGCCAGCCGCAGCCAGGAGCACGGCTGGGATCGCGAATCGCGTAAGCTTCATCGTTCAAGCTCCGTTAAAGGCGACAGGCCCCAGGCTCATATCATGACCGCGAACAAAATGTGGGGCGGACGCTTCGCCCAAGGTCCCGCCGCCATCATGGAGGACATCAACACCTCCATCGATTTCGACAAACGTTTGGCCGCGCACGACCTTGCGGGCTCCGAGGCCCATGCGGCCATGCTCGGCAAGCAGGGCATTATCGAAAAAAGCGACGCCGATTCAATCCGCAAGGGTTTGGCCGCAATTCAGCGCGAAATTGGCGAAGGCCGCTTCCCGTTCCGCCGGGAATATGAAGACATCCACATGAATGTGGAGGCGCGGCTGTCCGAATTGATCGGCGAAGCGGCGGGACGGCTGCACACCGCACGCTCGCGCAACGACCAGGTGGCGACAGATTTGCGGCTTTGGGTGCGCGAGGCATGTGCACGGGCCGATGCCGGATTGGACGGGCTGCAGCGGGCGCTTCTGGCGCAGGCCGAACAGCACGCCGCTACCATCATGCCCGGCTACACCCATATGCAGCCGGCGCAGCCGGTGACGTTTGGGCATCATTGCCTGGCCTATGTCGAAATGGCAGCGCGCGACCGCGGGCGCTTTTTCGATGCGGCGCGGCGGCTGAACGAATCGCCGCTTGGGGCCGCCGCATTGGCCGGGACCTCATACAGAATCGATCGCGCCATGACGGCGAAAAAGCTCGGCTTCGATGGGCCGATGCGCAATTCGCTGGACGCGGTTTCGGCGCGCGATTTCGCGCTGGAATTTCTCGCCGCCGCCGCCATCGCCGCCGTGCATCTTTCGCGGCTTGCCGAAGAGATCGTGCTCTGGGCCTCGCCGGCTTACGGCTTCATCCGGCTGCCCGATGCATTTTCCACCGGCTCCTCGATCATGCCGCAGAAGCGCAATCCGGATGCCGCCGAGCTGTCGCGCGCCAAAGTGGGGCGCATTCTCGGGGCGTTCACGGGTCTCCTCACCGTGGTGAAGGGCTTGCCGCTCGCCTATGCCAAGGATTTGCAGGAAGACAAGGAGCCGGTGTTCGCGGCTTCCGATGCGCTGGATCTGGCGCTGGCTGCGATGGCGGGGATGGCCGGCGAGATCGCCGTCAACAAAGATGCCATGAAGCGTGCCGCGGAAAAGGGCTATCCGACGGCCACCGACCTCGCGGATTGGCTGGTGGCGAAACTGAAGAAGCCCTTCCGCGAAGCCCACCATGTCGCCGCGAAAGCGGTCGCACGCGCCGAAAACCTCGGCGTTGCCCTGGATCGGCTTCCTCTCGCCGAATTGAAAAAACTAGAGCCCAAGATCACAAAGGACGTCTATAAAGTGCTGTCGCTCGAAGCCTCGGTGAATGCGCGCACCAGTTTCGGCGGCACGGCCCCCGTACGGGTCCGCGAACAAATCGCTTTCTGGAAGGAGCAGTTGTCATGAGCCTGCGTGCCGCAACCATCGCCATTCTCGCGCTTGCGCTGGCGTGCTGCGGCGTGAAGTCCGATCTCGAACGCCCGGCCGCCGCAATGATGCAGGCGGAAAAACAACAGGTGCAAAGTCCGCGGAAGGATCCTTCCCTGCCGCCCACGCCTTTGGGCGAGCCCGGCGGCACCACGCCGCCCTACACGACGGGCCCGTGAGCCAAAGGTGAATCATTTCCAATACAAAAATGGGATCCTCTGCGCCGAAGAGGTTCCCTTGACGGAGATCGCCGAGGCGGTTGGCACGCCTTTCTATTGCTATTCCACGGCCACGCTCGCGCGCCATTACCGCGTGTTTGCCGCGGCACTGCCGAAGGATGCGCTGATCGCGTTTTCGGTGAAAGCCAATGGCAATATTGCCGTGCTGAAGACCTTGGGGAAGCTCGGGTCCGGGGCCGACGTGGTTTCCGGCGGCGAATTGCAGAAGGCGCTGGCGGCCGGCATTGCGGCAAACCGGATTGTCTTTTCCGGCGTCGGCAAGACGCGGGACGAAATGCGCCTCGCGCTGGATGCGGGCATCTACCAATTCAATGTCGAGGGCGAGCCCGAGCTTGAAGCGCTGAGCGAAGTCGCCGTGTCGATGGGGCGAACCGCGCCGATCACGGTCCGGGTCAATCCCGATGTCGATGCGAAGACCCACGCCAAAATCACCACCGGCACCTATGAGACGAAATTCGGAATTCCCTGGACGCGGGCGCGCGACGTCTATGCACGAGCTGCGAAACTTCCGGGTCTGGACATCGTGGGCGTCGACGTTCACATCGGCAGCCAGATCACCGAACTCGGGCCGTTCCGCGCCGCCTTTGCGCGCGTTGCCGATCTGATAGCGGCGCTTCGCCGCGATGGTCACAGAATTTTGCGCGCCGATCTTGGCGGCGGCTTGGGCGTGCCTTACCGGCTCGACAACACCCCGCCACCCGAGCCCGACGCCTATGGCG
>DATARE010000601.1:0-3495 GCA_036264295.1 Micropepsaceae bacterium
CCTGGTGAATGCCTCCGGCGCGGCGATGCTTTTGCTGTATTTCATCATCGGCGTGGCTCAGATCCGGCACCGTCAGGCGATGAATCCTGCCGAAGTGGCAACGCTCGCGTGCAAGATGTGGCTGTTTCCCTGGCTGAGCTACGCGGCACAGGCTGGAATTTTGGCGGTCTTGATCGCCATGGCGTTCTTTCCCGATCTGGCGAGCCAGCTTTATACGACGCTGGGCTTCGTGGTCCTGCTTTGGCTCATCTATTTCGCGTTCCGGAAGACCAGCGCGGGTGCTGCTGCGATCAACCGCCGATGACCAGGCTTTCCATCAAACCGCCAACAGATTCAGCGCGATCCAGAGTCCAAACCGCATCGGAGATGCGCTTGATCTGTGCCGATGTCACAATGCTTTTGGCGTTGCGCGCGAATTTGGCTTCCGCGTCGGCGCGGCTCATCGGGCGGCTCACAAAACCCGGCAGATCGTCGACGCGTTCGGTGAGCACGCGTCCATCGTCGAGTGTGACCGTGACGCTGTTCGGACTCTGCTTTGGCACCAGCGCGGTCATGGCCGCGTCTTCGCGCACGGTGATCAGCTTGCGCAGCGCCGCCGCCTTGGGATCGCGCAATGCCTCGGGCGCGTAACTTGCCGTCGTGATCGTGCCATCGAGCATCGCGCGCGCAACAATATAGGGCAGGCTGTGATCGGCGGTTTCCGATGTTGTCGGTGTCCAGCGTTCCGGCATGCTTCCAGCCATCAGCCAGCCCAAATGTGTGGACCGCACGTCAATGGAGCGGATACGCGAAAGATCCCCGGCAGCCTGTGCCACTTTCGCCGCCGCAGGGATGACGGTCTGCGTTTGCGCCTGCGCCGGATAGGATTTGATAAAGCACTCATGGATCTTGAGCTGTTTGCCACGGCCCCCAAATCCACCGGTGTCGATGTCCAGCGGCCCGGACACTTGTTTGAAGAAGCCCGCGTCGCCTTCGAAAATGGGAGAAGGCCCGGTGATGCCGGCGCGCGCGAGCTGGGCCGCGAAGACAGCGCTGCGCGCGGCATCGGGACCGGCGAGCCCCTTCCAATTCGACAGCGCGCCGAGCCGGGTCTGGTTCATCGCGAGATGGCCGCTGAGCGCGAGATTCACCGCCTCGGTCAGTTTTTCCGGCAGCAGTTTCATCAGCCTGCCGGCCGCGAGCGCGCTGGAAATCAGCGCATAATTGGGATGATCCCAGCCCCGGTTGTCGAGATACACCGTGTCGAGAAATCGGCATTCGATTTCGTAGGCCAGCACCACGGAAAGGATCAGTTCGGCGCCTGACGCGCTCGACGCTTCTGCGACCGCCAGGCAGGCCGCGATATTGTCGCTGGGATGGCCGGTGCCGCGCCCGACATAAACATCGTTGATGTCATCGGCACGAACCCCTGCGCCATTCGCGAATGCCGCCCAATCGGGTGTGGCGCGGCGATTGGTGCCGATGATGGTCGCCGCGTTACCGCCGCCTGCAAGTGCAAGCGCGCGCACGGCGCTGACGGTTTCCTCCTTGAACGCCGCGATCCCGCAGCCGAGCGAGTCGAGCAAATGCACTTTGGCGCGCTCGATTGTTGCGGCATCGAGATCGGCGGTGCGAAGCGAGGCTGCGTAATCGGCAAGCCGGCGCGCGAGCGGTGTCTTGCCCTGGCTGGATTTGGCTGCAGGCGGAGCTGCGGGCTGTGCCGATGCGGGCGCTGCGGCGGCGACGCCAGCAAGCCCGGCAAGAAGAGCACGGCGATCAAGTTTCATGGCGTTTCCCCAAGAAATTTCTCCCCGTTGTAGGCGCGGCACAATGCATCAAATCTTTCACCCGGTCCCCCGTCCTTTAGCTGAGACGCAGCATTCTTCGAAATGCTTTGTCGCGCTTGAGATGCCACTCGCGCCTCATGGCGTCGCGGCGATCGTCGTATCGTTCGGCATAAAGAAGAATCCAATTGCGGCCGCGCGTCGACCTTGCTCCGGTGCCGGAATTGTGGCGTTCGAGCCGTTGCAAAAGATCCGTCGTCCATCCGACATAGGTTCGCCGCGGATGCATGCCTTCACTTCTCAGGACGTAAACAAAGCTGGCCACAGCGCTACTTCCGGAGCGCGAAAGTTACCAGCGTGTGGCCGGAGATCACCGACACATATTGGGTCCCGTCGAGCTGATAGGTGATGGGCGCCATCACGATCGAACCGCCCAAATTCGCCTTCCAGAGTTCCTTTCCGGTCTTGGCGTCAAGCGCGTAGAAATAGCCCTCGCGCCCTCCCGTGAACAAAAGATCGGACGCCGTGGTCAACATCCCCGCATCGGTGACATCGAATTGGGGAAAGGTCCAGACGCGTTTGCCGGTATGCGGGTCGATGGCCACGGTGGCGCCGCTGCCAACCTCATTCGTCCAATTGTTGATCGGACCGCGACGGCCAATCCCGATGGTGGGCGCGGCAGGTGTGGGCGCCAGAACCGTAAATCCGCCGCCGGCGAAATTGCGCCCCGGCTGGTATTTCGATTCTTCGCGGCGGTAGATCGACGCGTAATTTTCCCACACCGAAAAATAGAACAGGCCCGTGCGCGGACTGTACGACGGCGGATACCAATTGGTGCCGCCTTGATTGCCGGGCCAGGTCGGCATTCCCGGCGGCTGCGGTGTCTGGATCGGGCGGCCGCTCGAATCCAAACCGCTCGCCCAATTCACTTTGACGAAAGGCTGGCCGAGAAGGAATTTTCCGGTGACGCGATCCAGCACATAGAAAAAGCCGTTGCGGTTGGCCCACATCATCACTTTGGCGGGCTTGCCCTGCCAGTCGATGTCCGCAAGCACCGGAATTTGTACCGAATCGTAGTCGTAGCCATCATTGGGCGTGAACTGGAAATGCCATTTCCGTTTTCCGGTGTCCGCATCCAGCGCCACCACGCTATCGGAATAGAGATTGTCGCCGGGGCGCTGCGCCGGATTCCAATCGGGCCCCGGATTGCCGATGCCCCAATAGATCAAATTCAGCGAAGGATCATAGGACCCCGTGATCCAGGCGGAGGCGCCGCCGGTTTTCCAATCCTCCTCGCGCCATGTTTCATGCCCCGCCTCGCCAGGGGCGGGAATGGTGTTGAAACGCCAGGCTTCCTTTCCAGTCTTGGCGTCATAGGCGGCGACAAAACCGCGAATGCCGAACTCCCCGCCACCGACGCCGACGATGATTTTGTCCTTCACCACCAGCGGGGCCATGGTGATGGAATAGGCGTATTTGACGTCGGCCACCGCAATATTCCAGATCGGCTTTCCGGTCTTGGCGTCAATCGCGACCAGATGTGCGTCGAGCGTGCCCATATAAAGCGTATCGCCCAGCATCGCGACGCCGCGATTGTTCGCTCCGCAACAGACGCGCGCATCCGGCGACGGCGTGTAGCGGTAAAGCCAGAACACGCGGCCGGTTTTGGGATCGACCGCCATCACATCGTTGGGACGCTCGGTGACATACATCACGCCATCGACGACCAGCG
>DATARE010000603.1:0-5181 GCA_036264295.1 Micropepsaceae bacterium
CATTGGGTAATGGTGGGGTGTCTTCAAGGGAAGACGCGGGCATGATGAAGCCGTGAAGTAAAAATTCGGTTAATGGTTTAGCTCCCGGTTGAGCTAAAGCGGAACAATTTGCGCCGGCCAGCCAAATCCATGAAAAAAAGCCCCACTGCGCAGCGGGGCTTTCAAGTTGGTTGGGTGGGTATTTCATACGCAATCGCAATATAGCGTAGGCTTAGCTTTCCGTCATTAACCAATTAAGCCCGCCTTACAGGGTCAAAGCCATTATGAATTCTGCCCGGCGGAAGGCTGGAAATACAAGGGAAGACCCCATTGGCGATCATTCGTGAACCATTGCTCAACGCCGTGCCGATCCAAGATTTGCGCCCCACCCAGATCACGCTGGGGATGCGCGAGGTCGAATTCCGCCGCAAGCATTGGCGCTCGAAGGGCCGCAAGAAGGAAACGGAATATCTCGGCAAGCACATGATTCCAGTCGTACAGGGACCCAAGGATCGGCACTACATCATCGATCACCATCATCTGGTGCGCGCCCTTCACGAGGAAGGCGTCAAGGATTTGCTGGTTACGGTGCTTGCGGATTTGCGCGCGCTCGACACGGAGAGCTTCTGGTTCGTGCTGGACAATCGGGGCTGGATGCACCCGTTTGACGAACGCGGCCGCCGCCGTGGCTATGACGCGATCCCCAAATCGGTGGCAAAAATGGTCGATGACCCGTTCCGCTCGCTGGCGGGCGAGTTGCGGCGAATCGGGGGTTTTGCCAAGGACACGACGCCTTTCAGCGAGTTTCTGTGGGCCGATTTTCTGCGCCGGCGGCTGGAGCGCCAGACGGTCGAGGCCAATTTCGAACGTGCACTGAAATTCGCTCTCAAAATGGCCAAAAGCAAAGACGCGTCCTATCTGCCCGGCTGGGTCGGGCAGGTTGCGGACGACTGAAGCGATAAGCCCAAAATGAAAGACGCAATCAGCCGGCTCTTGCGAGCTCGGATTGGTCCTTTGCAACCCGGCAAATCAATTGGCTGTCCTTGCGCACCTCGATGATTTGAAATGCGTCATCCAGAAGCAGATCGTTGGCGACTTCACGCGCTTCGTTTTCGTCTGTGGTGCGCAATATGCAAGTCGAGGCAACGCTGTCATCCGGCTTCAATGCACTGAAGGTATAGATCGGCATAGACTGTCCTTTCGACGATCCCAATGCGGCTAGGATTGCTCCCCCTGAGCAATGCATAACGCGCAACTTTGTCTAAGGTTTTCAGGGTCGTAGGCTAGGGGCGTTGTCGCCGCAGGGCGCATCCTGCAGGTTGTAATTTTAGTTTGTGCACTCATAGGGTGCAGAGACCCAATGACTTGAACGTTGCCCTGCACGAGCCGGAACTACCATCCTTTTGGCGGGTTCCCTCAACAAAGGAGAACGCTCATGTCTGCGAAAACCGCGAAATCCAAGTCTACTGCGCGCACAAAGGCCGCCAACAACGCCGTGGCCAGCCACCCCGCCGAGCGAGACCGCCACAATGAAACACCGGTCGCAGAGCACGTCCGCTCGGCAGGCCCGGCGGGAATGCGCGACGAACCACAACGGGATTGGGATGAGGTCGACCAGGCCACGGACGAATCCTTTCCCGCCAGCGATCCGCCGTCGCACACGCCGGTCAAGGGGACCAAGAAATCCGATGAACCACCGGCGGAAAATGCGGACGAGAACAAAGAGCAGGCTACCCCTTGGGTTGTGCAACGGCGGACCGGTGGCCCTCTGCACTCCTGATCGAATCAGCGCTTGACGCTGCTAAAGAGAAAGGCCGGACGCCACTTTACGGGCTCGTCCGGCCTTTCTTTTTGTATCCCGCTACGTCTTAGCCGGGGTTGCTCTCTGTTGCCTTTGCCGCGGCACGGTTGAGTTCGGCGGTGATACGCCGCTCATTGGCTTCGACGCGGGCTTTGTTGCCACGGTTCAGGCTCTTCTGGGGCGTGGCGGTTTTGCCCAGATTCAAAGCGGCAGGATCGAAAACTTTTTGGTCGGCAGCGACTTGCGATGTCCTGCTGTAATTGTCGCTGCTGCCCGATGCGCTACGTGAGGATCCGGCATTGTTGGACGATCCGCCATAATTGGACGATGTGCCGTAATTGCCGGTGTTCTGGTTTGTGCCGTTGCTCTGGTACTCCTGATTGGCCTGGCTGTGCTGGCCGCCGGAATTTGACACCGCCGAATGATCCGAACCCACCGCCGAATTCGGCGCCGACCCGACATTGCCTCGGACATTGTCCTGGCCCGCAACCGTTCCAGCCGAAGTTCCAACACCCGAACTGGAAGTTCCAGCGCTCGAACTGTTCGCGCCGGTTGCCGAATTCGGTACGCTGATCGTGCCTTGCGCAAAGGCGGCTCCGGCCAACCCGAAGCTGCCGCACAGCAATGCCACCGCGAGCTGTTTTCGTTTGATCATGGTTTTCTCCTGTTGCTGTCCAATGCCCGTATGGTTTGCGGGCTGCCGTTCCCGGCTCTGATGTCACAACGCGCGGTGGGAGCTTCGTTAAGCACGACATGCGAAAAAAATGGTTTGCTAACGGCATAGCTTGCGATGCTCGGCTCGATGTATCCTGTCAAAAATAACAATTTGTCATTGCCCCGGGGCGAGCACGTGCCGCGCGATACCGATTGGGAATTGGTGACGGTACTGTTTCCTCGCCGTTCTTGCGTATCCCTTACGCTTATCGAGGGTTTGGTGTTGCGACGCCGCCACCGCGGCAAGTGGCAATATCGGGAAGTGACGGACGCGACGGCGGAAGAACACGAGAAATATTTTAAGCAGAAGTCCAAGCTTCCCTGGCGGCGCAAACGGCAGAGCAACGGCGACTCGCGATGACGCCGGTGTTTTTTTGCGCACACGAAGGCTGCCGGTAGCACAACGTTAACCATGCTTGCTCATAGTGGGAGAGGGGGCCAGGACACTCCTTTTGGAAGAGACCGATGGCCAGCTTTTCTGAACGCGCAACACCATTTTCTTCGTTCACGCCGCGCACCCGCCACCCTTCATCGGGCCGGGCACCTTCGCTCGCACAGGCGCGGCGAAGCGCTGCTCCCGGTGCGGTGCTCTTTCTGCAGATTGCGTTCAAGCGTTCGCGTTGCGGAACGGCGCCTGCTATCGGCGTTCCAGCCACAGCCCGCTGACGATCAAAGTAGTGCTCGGCGCAGTGCCTGCGGCGCCGGGACCATGCGGTCCGGATGTGTTTTCAAAACACCTTCCGGAGGGCGCGCGACCGCTGAAGCCGCGTTCTGCAGAAAATCCTCTTCTATAGCGGATTCTTGCCCGCGTCCGGGCGTGCCTAACGCGACCAAATAAAGAAATAAAAGGCCCGCTGGGAAGGTGAAAATATTGCCAGGCTCAGGCATTGGCACTGACGGTTCCAAAAAAATACGAAACGCGTCGGCAGCACCGTTCACATTCAAAGAAAACGACACCGTTCGACGATCTGAAGAGAGTGAAAGCGTATCTGCTGTCGAAGGATCGCTATCACCAATTTCAAGGCCGGTTCCGCCAAACAGACTTATATTGGGCAATTCGAACAAGAGATCGCGTATCAATGAGAACCCCATCGTCTCAATGCCGATCACGTTGCTGTTGAATGTCACCGAACCATTTGCGGAGCCTACGGGATTTGTATCGCTTGGCTCGAAATTGACGATATAGGTGCTCACTTCTGTGCCGGAATTCAGATGAAAAGTACTGGGCAAGTTTGGCGGATATGCTCCAGGGTTCACGACGTTAAGTTCCAGATAATCCAGACCGATGAAACCAGACGGCGTCAGACCGCGGCTTACCAATATTGGATTCAGAGGATCAGACGCCGAGAAGGTGGGAATGATGAAGTCATTGTACTCGCTGAAAATAATTGGACTAGGATTGGGATCGCCACCAAGCAATCCGTTGGAGTAAATCAGCGAAGAAGGGGGCGAAACTTCAATCAGGTCGCCGCTTACGGAGCCGATCAATCCTGCGAAAGCAGGCGAGCTGCCAACAATGGCAATTGTTGCGATTACAAATTTTAGAACGCCAATTCCGAAGAAAGTTGTCTTGGGCATAGTGTGCGGCCTCTCATAAAAATGATGTCACACTGTGGAGCGGAATGTTCGACGATCACGTGCCGACAAATCTCTTTGAAAGAACGAAACCCATGACTTGGGCCATCACGGCGTTGCGCGGATCGGGCGGGTAACCGGCAAGGGCCTCTTCCAGCGCGTTCTTCGTGTAGTCGACATCGCAATCGACAAAGAACAGCGATTGCAGCACGGCCATCGCAAATAGAGATGCTTGTTCGTCATCGCTTTTCGCCGCCGTTCTTGTGCTCGCCAGCATATGGTCGAGCCGTGTGCTCGTGACGAATGGAAAAACGCAGGCCGCGCGGAGTGCTCCGCCAAGAACCTGCTGTTGAATAAAGATATCGACCGGAACATTGGGCCCGCGTTCCAGCTCCGCGGCATAGAGTGAAAGCACCCGCTCAACTGCGTTTGCCCCAACCACATAGGATGCGAACGAGCCGTAGAATTTCTTGCCGAGATCGAGCAGCGTGAGCTGGCTCAGGCGGAGAGGCTTGGCGGATCCAACGCGTTTGTCGAATTCGGTTCGCAGCGCCTTCAGCGATTCGACGTGGCAGGGCACCATCATGTCCGTGAACAGAAGATCGAACCGGTCGAACAATTTGGTTTCTATGGCATCTTGAATCACGAAGGGGACGTGTTCCGACAAAAGCGCGTCGTCCTCCAAAAGATGCACGCACAAGCCTGTTCCCTTGGCTTGGCTCAATGCGTCATGGTGCGACCGAAAAATGGCGACTTCACTGGATTTCAAACGGCTGGTGCCGGGGTCCAGAGTCGTCCCGTCCACGGCCGGAAATCGGCTGTAGAGGTTTTCGAATGCCAGCGCTTTGAGCTGGCGTTCCATGGCCTCGCGGCGGTCCAGGCTCCGGTCAAGATTAATATACAGTCCGCAGAACGCGCTCACGAATGCCCAGCCCCCGGCACTCCACGCAGCGGGAATACCTTACGATTGAACGTATAGTATTTGCCGCATCTGCCAACAAAAAATGACCCAACGACTTACGTCTGGTTAAGCCCGCATTCGGGAGCTTGGCGCAGCCATGGTCTCGCGCGCTGAATAAGCACCCGCCGGCAGTTCGGCACCGCCGCGAGTG
>DATARE010000002.1:0-1655 GCA_036264295.1 Micropepsaceae bacterium
GTAAGGCGCAGGTCTTAAAGGCAAGGCTTGAAGCATCTTCCCCGGTGCAGCGGCCGAATCCGAATCATCCGGCGGGTAAGCGATGCATCTGCCTGCTTTCGGGAGATAAACAACATATGAAAAGAAAGTTCCGAGCGCAAGGGGGCTTCAGTCGGCGATACACAGCAGAACGTCTTTCGGGGATAGGTTTTAAACCCCCGGTCCTGAACGGCACGGCATGCGCGTAGGCGTGGCGGCGGTACCTCAGAACGGCTTGACAACCGCCAAGAGCACAATCCCGATCATCAGGACGGTCGGCAGTTCATTGATAATGCGATAGAATCTCTGGGAATGCCGATTCCGGTCGACGCCGAAATGGCGCACCCAGCGGGCAAAGAGTCCGTGCACGCCGGACATCAAGAGCACCAGGGCAAATTTTACCTCGAGCCAGCCTGAACGATAAGCTTCGCTCGACCAGGCGAGCCAAAGTCCAAGGAGCCAAGTCGCCATCATGGCCGGATTGATGATGGCGCGCAGCAAACGGCGCTCCATGACCTTGAAGGTCTCCGACTGACTCGATCCGTTTGGAGCCGCGCAGTGGTACACGAATAACCGCGGCAGATAGAGCATGCCGGCCATCCAGGCGATGACGGCAATGACATGAAAGGCCTTGAGCCACGAATAGCCAGCGGAGCCGAGAGCCATTAGTGACTGCATCAGGGCCTTCCTGCGCGCACGCGCTCGAGCATCCGTTCCACGTGCGCAATCGGCGTTTCGGGCAGGATTCCGTGGCCGAGATTGAAGATGAAAGGTCCGCCCGCGAATCCGTCAAGAACAGCATCAACGCCTCGCTTGAGCGCATCGCCTCCGGCGACCAGCGCCAGCGGGTCGAGATTGCCTTGTACCGGCAGGCGGCTTTGCACCTTCTCGCGGGCAAAACTACGATCCACCATCCAGTCGAGTCCAATTGCATCGACTGGCACTTCCTTGGCGTACCGGGCCAGCAAGGTCCCGGCGCCGCGGGGGAATCCAATGATCTTCGCACTTGCAATATTGCGGCGCACGTTGGCAACGATGCGCCGAACCGGATCGATGCACCAGCGCGCAAATTCCTCTGGAGGAAGCACCCCGGCCCAGCTATCGAAAATCTGGACTGCATCGGCGCCGGCCTGCAGCTGTTCCGTCAGGTAAGCCGACGAGGCATCGACCAGGATATCGATCAGCGAATCGAGGCCAGCGCGGTCGCGATAGGCAAAGAGCCGAGCCGGCGCCTGATCGGGCGTGCCGTGCCCGGCAATCATATACGTCGCCACCGTCCACGGGGCCCCGCAGAACCCGATCAAGGCAACCGTTGGGTCAAGCTCAGCCTTGACCAGCCGGAGCGTCTCGTAGACCGGCTTGGCCCGATCGTGATCAAGCTCGCCCGCGATCCGCTCAAATGCCCGGCGATCCTCAAGCGCTTCGAGCAGCGGCCCCTCGCCGGGCGCAAATGTTACCCGCTGGCCCAACGCAAAGGGCACGACCAGAATATCGGAAAACACGATCGCGGCATCGAACCCGAACCGCCGAATCGGCTGCAGCGTGACTTCCGTGGCCAGTTCCGGTGTCAAGACCAGATTGAGAAAATCGCCACCCTTTTCGCGCAGCGCACGATATTCCGGCAGATAACGTCCCGC
>DATARE010000014.1:0-6249 GCA_036264295.1 Micropepsaceae bacterium
CATCCCGCGCACGCGCCACCGGTCGCCCACAGTTTCGGACGGGACTCCAATCCGGCGAGCGCGGTGTTGTAATTCGCCACCAGTTCGCCGCTGAGGATCAGATGTTTGGCGCCCGCGATGGTGATGGAATGGGAAAGCGCCTGTCCCGTCAGATTCGTATTGACCAGCGCGCCCACCACGCCGGCCTTGAGAAGGCCCAACCAGGCCATGACATATTCGGGGCGGTTCTCCATCAAAAGCGTGACCACTTCGCCTTTGCGCAGCCCTGCCGCTTGTGCCCAGCGGGCAAAGCGGTTCGCACCGGCGTCAAGTTCGACCCAGCTGACGATCCGCTCTTCGTGCAAAATGGCAGGACTGGTGGGCCGCTCACGGGCCCAGCGTTCGGTCCAATCCGCAATGGTGACTTTCGCGTCGGGACGCACGCCGTGCGTCAGCATCAATGTGCGGGCGACGGCTGCAATATAGGTGGCCTCGCGGTTCACCGCCTCGGACAAACCCATCGGTGAATCGCCCCCACTGTCGTAAAGCTGTGGGGAGAATAGGTTGGCGAGTCCACCGGTCAAGCACCATGCACACCCACCCCGACCCCCTCGATCTTCGCGGGCTGAAATGTCCCTTACCCGCGCTTCTGGCGAGGCGCCATCTGCTGCGAGCGTCCGCTGGCACGACCGTGCTCGTGATTGCGGATGATCCAATGGCGGCGATCGATGTCCCGCATATGTGCCACACCGAGGGTTTCGAGGTTCTGGCTATCCAACGGGAAGGAGATCTCTCGCGCCTGACGTTGCGAAAGCCCTGAGCCCGTCTCAGAGAGCCGGTGGAATTTCGGCCCGCTTCAGCGCGTCAATGGCCGCCGACAGCCCTTCGACAGGAACATCGAGCAGCACCCATTGCCGGCCGGCGGCGGGAAAGGAGACTTGCAGGTTCTTGGCCGCCGAAAGGTGGTCCCAATCGGACTGCGTCAGCGTTCCTGCCGCCAAGCATTCCGTGGGCGCACAATCGCGGACGAAGGTTTGGACTGGTGCGCCAATATCGAAGCGAAGATTTATCGCGTCGCCGGGACGCGCGGTTACGGGCAGTCTCAACATGGCGGCAGGCACGCGCTTGGGCCCGATAAGGCTGAAATTGATGGCGATAATGACTTGCCCTGGCGGCTCAGCGGGTCCTGAAGCTCGCATTTCCTGATTGACGCGACACGAATTGGCGGCGTCGCCCTTACGGGCTTCTGGGGCAATTCCGGTACCGGTTGCTGAATTTAGCGTGTCCTGAGGGACAGGGCCGCGCACACAGATGAGCCGCCACCGGCCAAAATTTGCCACGCCAAGGAAGCCCGGGGTCACGCGCGGCTCCCCCGTCGCCATTCCGATGAGATCGGTGGCACCGGGTGCGCCCAGCGCCACATAAAGGGCCACGAGCGGAATGGCGATGAGCGAGCCGCTCAAGACTGCTGTCCGCCACACGCTCGTCACTCCCATGTCATTGGCAAAGTTCCATCATAATCGCCCCTCTTGCGCGACTGCGCTCCGATTTATATAAATGACCAGTCAGTTATTTAATGGAGCCATGATTTGAGTGAAGCCGCTGCAAAGGACGGCCGTCCTCACGCTGAAGCGCTGCAGCCGGGCCAGTCGGCGCGGTGGCGCCGCCGGAAGGACGCGCGGCCGCAGGAAATCCTGGAAGCTGCGCTGGCGGTCTTTGCCGAGAAGGGATTCGCGGCGGCCCGCATGGATGCGATCGCCGCCCGGGCTCGCGTGTCCAAGGGAACGATCTATCTCTATTTCCCAAGCAAGGAGGCAATTTTCAGGGCGCTCGTCCGGGAAATGCTGGCGCCGCAACTCGCGCATTTCGCCGATCTGGCGCGGGCCCATCGCGGGCCGATCGCGCCGCTGCTGGCAAACATCTTGCGCATGCTCGGCCGCTTTATCACCACCAGCGACCGCGTCGTCCTGCCGAAAATGGTCATCGCGGAAGCGGGCAATTTTCCCGATCTGGCGCGTATCTACCGCGAAGAAATCATCGAACGCGGATTGGCGTTGTTCGGTGGCTTGCTGCGTACGGGAATAGAAAACGGTGAATTCCGTGAGATTCCAATTCAGCACGGGGTCCGTCTCTGCATCGCACCTCTGCTGCTTGCCGCCATCTGGCGCACCATTTTCGCGCGGCTGGATCCTATCCCCTACGATTACGAGGGGCTTATAGAAGCCCACATCGCAAATCTGCTGCGCGGTCTCGCAACCGAGGAGAGCCGCATATGATTCGGCCACTGCTCTCGATTCTCGCATTTTTCTGTGTCGCGTCCTGTAGCGCACCGCAGAACGATCACTGGCTTGGATATATCGAAGGCGAAATGGCCCTCATCCCGGCGCCGCAACCCGGCTGGATCACCAGTATCAATGTGGTGCGCGGCAGCCAATTGAAGACCGGCGATGCGCTGTTCACGCTGGATGCGGTGCGCGAACTGGCCGCCCGCGACAATGCCAACGCCCAGATCGCCGGTGCGAAAGAGCAAGCCAGCCAGGCGACGGCGCAGATCGCGCAAGCGCAAGCGCAACAAACTCAAATTGCAGCGGATATCGACCGAAGCCAAAAGGAACTCGCGCGTCAGCAGGAATTGGTTCGCTTCGGCGGTTCGCCACGGCGAGATTTGGAAACCGCTCAAGCAGCTTATGATTCCGCGCGCGCGCAACATGCACAAGCTGTCGCGGTGCAGACACAGGCCACCGCGGCGCGGAGGCAAGCCGAGGCCCAAGCCCGTCAGGGTGAAGCAAATCTCGCCACCGCCGCATTCAATCTGTCGGAGCGTTCCGTTCACGCGCTCGTCGCGGGTCAGGTGCAGGATGTCTATTTCCGGCAAGGGGAATATGCCAATGCCGGCACACCCGTTGTCGCCGTGCTGCCCCCTGAAAATGTCTTCGTGCGCTTTTTCGTGCCGGAGCCCGAGATCACCAAGCTCATGCCGGGCAGCCAGGTGCATATCAGTTGCGATGGCTGCCCGCAGAATCTCGTCGGCACCATCCGATTCATCGCTTCGCAAACCGAGTTCACACCCCCGGTCATCTACAGCGTGGGAAACCGCGAACGTCTGGTTTTCAAAGTCGAAGCCTATGTTGCAAACGGACTTCCTACGCGCCCCGGATTGCCGGCAGAAGTCTGGCCCATAGAAGCGGCGACATCTGCGGCATCACCGAAATGACCGCCCTCGCCATCGATGTGCATGGGCTGACCAAAAGCTTCGGAAAAAAGCTGGCGGTCGACCATGTGGACATCGCGGTGCCCGAAGGCGAGGTTTGGGGTTTTCTCGGTCCAAACGGCAGCGGCAAGACGACCACAATCCGGATGCTCTGCGGTTTGCTGAAGCCCGATGCAGGTCAGGGCAAATGCCTCGGCTATGACGTGCGGACGCAAACTGAGGAGATCAAGCGCGAAGTCGGTTACATGACTCAGCGCTTCAGCTTTTGGGAAGATCTTTCGATCCGCGAAAATCTCGAATTTGTGGCGCGGCTTTACGCCATTCCCGGCCGCAGGGAAAAAATCGATGCGACGCTTGCACGGCTCGGATTGACGGAGCGCCAAAATCAGCTCGCCGGCGAATTGTCAGGCGGATGGAAGCAGCGGCTCGCGCTTGCTGCCTGCATGCT
Organism: Micropepsaceae bacterium; assembly: GCA_036264295.1. Taxonomy (GTDB): domain Bacteria; phylum Pseudomonadota; class Alphaproteobacteria; order Micropepsales; family Micropepsaceae; genus CAIYRG01. The sequence goes on from DATARE010000014.1 coordinate 3,639, forward strand.
GCACGAACCGCGCCTCTTGCTGCTCGATGAGCCGACTGCCGGTGTAGACCCACAGGCCAGGCGCGAATTCTGGGAGGAAATTCATCATCTCAGTCAAACGGGACTGACCGTTCTCGTCAGCACCCATTACATGGATGAGGCCGAGCGCTGTGACCGCATCGTCTATATCAATTTGGGCCATATCATCACGCGCGGCACAGTCTCGGAAGTGATCGAGCAATCGGGGCTCGTCACCTTCGTGATTGAAGGCAAAGACGTGCGTCATTTGCTGCCGCAATTGGAGGGCAAGCCGGGTCTGGAGCATGTGGCGTTCTTCGGAGCCTCGCTGCATGTCAGCGGCAAAAATCGCGCTGTTCTTGAAAAGACGATTGCGGGCTTGCGCAATCAGCCGGGTATCGCAATCCGTGAGGAAAAGCCAAGCCTCGAAGATGTGTTCATCCATCTGCAGCGTCCGGAGCCTGTCTCCAACGGCAGCACGTCTCATTCCGCCTGAGGGCCATTTGCATGGGTTTTTCGTTCTCCCGGCTCTACGCCATCCTGGTGAAGGAATTCATCCAGATGCGTCGCGACCGTGGAACATTTGCGGTGATGGTCGGCGTGCCTGTGCTGCAGCTGCTTCTGTTCGGGTTCGCGATCAATACGGATCCAAAGCATTTGCCCACGGCAATTCATATTGCCGATGACAGCCGCTTTGCCCGCTCGATCGGGGCGGCGCTGAAGAACTCCGATTATTTCGACATCATTGCCGTGGCCTCGTCACAGCAGGAGGGCGACCGGATGCTCGATGAGGGCGATGTCTCCTTCGTCATTACAATCCCAGTAAATTTCGCCCGGGATCTGGTCCGTGGACTCAGCCCGGAAATGCTGATCCAAGCCGACGCGAGCGATCCCTCCGCCGCTTCGAATGCGCTTGCCGCAATGTCCCAGCTCGCTACCTCGGCGCTGAAGGACGATCTCGTGGGACCGCTTGCAATTCGTGCCACCACACCTCCGTTCACGCCGGTGATCCAGCGCCGCTACAACCCGGAAGGGATCACGGCTTACAATATCGTTCCCGGACTTATTGCCACCATTCTCACCATGACCATGGTCATGGTGACGGCGGTGGCTATGACGCGGGAACGCGAGCGGGGGACCTATGAAAACTTGCTTGCGATGCCGGCGCACCGTTTCGAGGTGATGCTCGGGAAAATCATTCCCTATGTGGCGGTGGGCTACATACAATTGGCGCTTATCTTGCTGGGCGCCCGTTTCATCTTCAATGTTCCGATGATCGGGTCGCTTACATTGCTTGTGGGCGCCGCCGGAATCTTTATCGCCGCCAATCTGGCACTTGGCTTTACCTTTTCGACAATCGCCAAGACCCAACTTCAGGCGATGCAGACAGCGGTGTTTTTTCTGCTGCCCTCGATTCTGCTCTCCGGTTTTGCGTTTCCCTTCCGCGGCATGCCCGATTGGGCGCAATGGGTCGGCGAGTTGCTGCCTGCGACCTACTTCCTTCGCATCGTCCGCGGCATCCTGCTCAAGGGCAATGGCTGGGCCGAAATTTGGCCGGATATCTGGCCGCTTTTCGTTTTTCTTGGCGTTGTCGGGGCGGTTGCGCTATTGCGCTACCGCCGCACCCTGGATTGAAATTCGCCAAACGAGCCAAGATCTTAGCTAAGATTTGTCCTGCGGCAGCTTTGGCCTTGTGCCTCCGGGGGGCGAAGCGTATTTTCCGCCCCCTTCGGGGAGAACTATCCCGAAAGTCGAGGCGTTGTAAGGACGATCCTCTTTTGGGCCAGTTGGCCCGCAAACCGGTATCGAATGATCCGCGAGTACTACCTCCCGTGAGCCTGATGCAGAGGACCGAAGCCGCCCGCGGCCATGGCATTGCGGCCAGGGTGACGGGTCAGGCGTGGCGCAAGCGGCAAGTCTGGCTAACATTGGGTGCGCTTGGCGTCGTCTATGGCGATATTGGCACGAGTCCGCTGTATGCCGTGCGCCAATCCGTGCTGGCCACGGGGGGGCAGACGCCAATGCGCGGCGCCGTACTGGGCGCGATCTCGCTCATTTTCTGGTCCCTCATCATAATCGTCACCATCAAATATATCGTTTTCATTCTCAGGGCCGACAACAAAGGCGAAGGCGGTGTGATCGCGCTGGCATCGTTGGCGCATCGCTCTCCAGGTCTGTCGCGGCGCATGAAGACCGCGATCGGATTTGCCGGTGTGCTTGGGCTCGCGCTGTTTTTCGGCGACGGCATGCTGACGCCGGCGATATCGGTGCTCTCGGCCGTGGAGGGCTTAAAAATCGAGGACCCTCGCTTTGGTCCCCTGGTTCTTCCCATCACCTTGGTGATTTTGCTGGGCCTGTTTTTTATCCAGAATCGTGGCACCGGCAAGCTTGGCCGGCTGTTCGGACCGATCGTGTTGGTGTGGTTCGTCGTGCTGGGTGTGCTCGGTTTGCGTTCGCTCATAATTACGCCCGAAGTCCTGTTGGCGCTGAATCCATGGGAGGGAATTCGCCTTTTTGTTCTTGAACCCTGGACAGCGTTCGTCGCGCTCGGATCGGTGGTGCTGACCGTCACTGGTGTCGAGACGCTGTACGCCGATATGGGCCATTTTGGCCG